>JAVEWC010000117.1:0-3639 GCA_034004745.1 Candidatus Izemoplasmatales bacterium
ATCGTTACTCGTGCAATTCACGTTGTGAATGCTGTTTTAAACTACGCTATTTTGGATCTGTTGCTATTTTCAAAAAAAGGTTGGAACTGATTGTGTACGGTTTGATTGGCAAAAATTTGAGCCATAGTTTTTCTAAAGAAATTCACGAATCTTTTGGAAATATGGAGTATGAATTAATCAGCGCAAAAAACATTGGAGAAATTATTGATTCTAAAAACCTAATAGGGTTCAACGTGACAATTCCTTATAAAACCGAGATTATGAAATACATAAGTAAATTTGACCCGATTGCACTAAAAACCAATTCAGTCAATACTGTCGTACTTAAGGAAAATGAATACTATGGATATAATACAGACTACTATGGATTTTTGGAATTGATTAAATTTTACCGAGTTGATATTGAGGGGAAAAACATACTTATACTTGGCAACGGTTCCGTTTCAAACACTATTGTTTTAGCGCTCAATAAGTTAAATGCCAAATCTATAGTTAGGCTTTGTCGAAACAAAAAATACCCCGAAGATGATTTATATCAAAACTTAAATAAATATCACTTTTATGACATAATAATCAACACCACCCCTGTTGGAATGTACCCTAATAACACTGATGATTTGTTAATTGAGCTTAATTGTTTCACTAACTTATCATTAGTAATTGATTTAATATACAATCCTTTGAGAACTAAATTACTATTAGAGGCAGAAAAAAGAAATATCAAAGTTATTAATGGGTTATATATGTTGGTTATGCAAGCTAAAAAAGCTCATGAGCTTTTCTTTAATTGTGATTTGCCTATTAATTTAGCAAACAAGATTTTTAAAAAACTAATTAAAAAGATGTATAATTTTGTCTTTATTGGCATGCCTCTAAGCGGTAAGAGCAAATATGCTAAATTATTTAGCGATAACCTGACAAAAAAATTATATGACACCGATCAAGAGATAGAAGATATTTTAGGCTGTACAATTTATGATTATTTTCAATCTCACAGCGAAGAAGAATTCAGAATGATTGAAACTGAAATCATAAAGATGCTTTACAAAAAACACAATTCAATCATATCAACCGGTGGTGGAGCAATCAAAAAATATATTAACATAGAGCTCTTGAAGCAGAACGGAATTATTATTTTCTTGAACAAGAATCCTGAAGAAATAGCTGAAAAAAATATCCAGGGACGCCCTTTAATAAAGAATAAGGATGATGTTCTAAGAATAGCTCAAGAACGTTTGCCACTATATGAAAAAGCTTGCGACATTTCAATTGCTATTACGAGGGATACAGTGTATCATATTAATGAAATAAAGGAGAAAGTTGATGAATATCTTAATAGTCAATGGTCCTAACCTTAACTTTCTAGGCAAGAGAGAAGTAAGTGTTTATGGCAATAAAACTTATGATGATTTAATTAAGTATCTCTTGGCTTACGGCACAAAAAAGAATCATCAAATAGAAATATACCAAAGCAATCATGAGGGAAGTATCATTGATTTCTTGCAAGAAAAATACTCATTTTTTGATGCAATAATTATCAATCCCGGAGCTTTTACGCATTATTCTTACGCCATCTATGACTGCTTGTTATCACTGAGAAAAAGGATTGTTGAAGTTCATTTATCAAATATTTATGAAAGAGAAGAATTTAGAAAAATTTCTGTAATTAAACCTGCGTGCGAAGCACAATTTTATGGAAAGGGTTTTGAAAGTTATATCGAAGCAATAGACTATCTTAGCAAAGAGGATCAATTATGATAATAAAATTAAAAAATAATGTTTTACCAAGTGAAATAGAAGAAATTAAAAACCATTTGATAAGCAAGGGGTTTGGTATCCACGAGAGTATCGGAAAGTCAACGGTCATCATTGGCGTCATTGGTGATACTACGATTATTGACCCGAATAGTTTATATGCTTATGAGTTTGTTGATACCGTTTTAAGAGTTCAGGAACCTTTTAAAAAAGTCAATCGCAAGTTCAAACCAGAGGATACAGTTGTTAATGTTGGTGGCGTCAAGATAGGTGGCAAGAATATCGTGATAATGGGTGGCCCTTGCGCGGTGGAATCCAATCAACAAATCGACGAAATAACGCCAATGGTCATCGAAGCCGGAGCGAAGATTTTACGTGGTGGAGCATACAAGCCAAGAACTAGTCCATATTCCTTTCAAGGGCTAGAACAAGAAGGTTTAGAGATCTTAAACCGTGCAAAAAACAAGTATGGAATACCTGTCGTAAGTGAAATTATGAATATTGAAGATATCGATGATTTCGTTAAAAATGTTGATTTGATTCAAGTCGGTGCAAGGAACATGCAAAACTTTGCTCTATTGAAAGAATTGGGCAAAATTAACAAACCTATTCTTTTAAAAAGAGGTATTGCAAACACTATTGAAGAGTGGTTGATGTCAGCGGAATACATCCTTGCTGGTGGTAATACAAATGTGATTCTTTGCGAAAGAGGCATAAGAACTTTTGAAACCTCCACCAGAAACACTTTGGACATATCAGCAATCCCTGTAATAAAAAAATTATCACATCTACCTATCGTCATCGATCCGTCTCACGCAGCGGGCAGATGGGAATATATCGAATCACTATCATTGGCAGCTATAGCTGCTGGAGCTGATGGTCTGATTATTGAAGTTCATCAAAATCCAGAAATAGCCTTAAGTGATGGGCAACAGTCTTTAAAACCACATAAATTTTCCAACTTAATTGCTAAATGTCGAAAAGTTGCTGAAGCAATTGACAGAACTTTAGAATAATTTGATTAAAGATACTTTTATTATTTATATACAAGTGATATAATGACCTTAAAAGGGAGGATATAAAAATGAATGAATATTTAAAAGCTGTTGATGGTTTACCTTTAATAGTTAAGATTCTTTTAGCTATCTTTGTTGGTCCAATTGTATACGGTATCTATCGTATTGCAAAAGGAAAAATGTTAATTGGTATTTTGTGGATTATTACCGGTGGATTCTTCGGTATTGGTTGGTTGATTGACATAATAACTGTTATTATGAGCGGAAAACCAACTGTATTAGTTTAAAATTACAAATTAAAAACCGTAAAGCCTAAATGGACTTTACGGTTTTTTTTGTTTTTATTAGATATGTTTTTTGATTTTTCTTACCAATTCAGGTATTTCATCCATGCAAAGAGAAGATATAGCAATCCTTATAATATCTTGCATTGGAATTACATAAACATGATCTTCAACTAAATCCTTAAATATATTCTTATTCTTAGTTGGAACGCTGATAAAGAATCCACCGCAATAAGGCAATATTTGTAAATCATGTTTTTCCGCTTCCTGCAAAAATAAACTGGCTCTAGCTTTTAAAAGCGAAGTGCCTATATGAAGTTCGTCAAGAAATCTTTGTTTATATTCTGGATTGGTGAAAATTTTACCGATAACATTCATGCCTGGTTGAGAAACGCTGGAAAAACGAGCTCTAACCGAATAATCTCCCACCCTTAAAAAGTTGTCGATTATTTCTTGCGATTTGGATAATCCGATTTGTGCACCAACTCTGAATCCATACAAAGAAAAAGTCTTTGATCCAGAGAAAACAACAATCGCTAAAACTTCATCATCCAAATCCAGGTATGCTTCAAAAATTTCCCTAG
>JAVEWC010000009.1:0-5394 GCA_034004745.1 Candidatus Izemoplasmatales bacterium
CTTCTTTTAACAAATATTCGAACAAGGCCTTGCCTATACCCAGCTTGCGATATTGCTCATAAACAAACAAATCTTCCAGATATAATCCTTTTCTACCCTTGAAAGTGGAAAAATTATAAAAATAAAGGGCAAAGCCTACAGGAGTGTCGTCAAGAAAGGCAATGATTACTTTAGCGCTTCTTTCCACAAAAACGCTATTATAGATATCATTTTCCGTGGCGATAACTTGATCGCTCAATTTTTCATATTTGGCAATGCCTTTGATAAAGTCAAGAATAACTCTGCTCTCTGAATCTAAAGCATGTCTAATTTCTAAATTCATCATTATCTCCTCTGATTTTGAACGCTCAATAATATTATATCTCAATAAAAACTTTATTCAATGTAACATCAAAAAAAATAAGGCTTTAAAAGCCTTATTATTGTGTGACTTTGATTGATTTTATGATAAACTCCCGTGGAAATATGGTCGGATCCGGTGTCTTACCCAAGATACCGCCAATAGCCAAATTGATGATAAAATAAAACGGATGATCGAAAGGCCAACCTGCAGGTGTTTTATCCAGTCCTTTTTGACCTTTTTCATATTTGGTGACTTCTTCATCGTCTAAAAGATAAATCAGTTTATTTTCTTCCCATATCAAGGAGTATTTATGAAAACCATCAATGATTTTCGGAACAGTCAGATTGGTATAATATTGTTCGTCATTGTTACGATGATTGTATTTTTCCGTGTGAAGACACATCAATAATTTATGAGGATCTCTGCCGACGTGTTCCATGATGTCGATTTCACCGCTTCTTGGCCAAAAACCATAGCGGTTGTCATCACTCATCATCCACAGTGCCGGCCATGTTCCTTGTCCTAACGGCAGTTTGGCGACAAAGTCAATTCTGCCGTATAGAAAAGTGAATTTGCCTTTGGTATTGATGCGTGCACTTTCATAAACTCCATTTTTATAGGTTGCACGAATTATCAACCCTTCATCGGAAAAATCTATATGTTCTTCATCATCAACATAATGTTGCAGCTCATTGTTAGCCCATTTATCTCCAACTTGAACGTTAAATATGTCTCTTGGTAAAGTTTTATTTTTAGTAAAATCCAAATTAAGCAGAACTTTCATCATTTATCTCCTATATTTCTTACTGTATCCCCTTCGATTAAAAAGCCGCTTACAACTGCTCTTTTTCCAAGTGTCGGTCTTTTGTTTTTACTAACCATTTTTAAGATTTCGGTTGCGGCAATTTTCCCCATTGTTTCCGTATCTTGTTTAATGGTTGTAAGTCTTGGGGTTATGATTTGTCCCGCTTCCACGCCATCAAAACCAATGATGGAATAATCTCTCGGCACTTTTTTACCTGCGGCTTCAATCGCTTGGATTGCGCCAACAGCCATCATGTCAGAAGCACAGAATATGGCCGTAGGTTGATCTTTTAGCTTCAAGATTTTCTGCATGGCTTGATAGCCGTCATCTTTGGAAAAGTCTACACCTTCAACTTGATATTCTAAATTAAGATTGATACCAAGATTTTTCACACTATCTTCGAAAGCTTTTTTTCTCGTTCCTCCGATAAACGTGTTGATGCCGCCATGAATGTTCGCGATTTTGCGGTGTCCATGGTCATAGAGATATCTAACGGCTATGTCCACTGCTTCTTCGTTATCGCTCGTGACATAGGGAATTCTATCCTGTTCAAAATCGATCATGACAATCGGCAATTCCGAATGGTAGAGTTCAAATAATTCTTCACTATAGAAATCAGCACAGAGAACAAATATCCCTTCCACTTGTTTGCGGATGGAATGTTGAAGGTATGAGCCCATTTGCCCGCCGGTCTTGTGAGCCAGGAACAAGAGATCATAGCCAGCTCTTTCGACTTCAGTCTTGAAACTTTCCAAAATCTTGGAAAAAAGCGGATGTTGTAAGCCAATACCGCTGTTTTCATGGAATATTATACCAATTGTATATGATTTTTGGGTTACCAAACTCCTAGCTTGCGAGTTTGGAATATAATTCATTTCATTAGCCAAACCAAGTATTAATTTCTTGGTTTTTGGAGAAATATCGGAATAATCATTCAAGGCTTTGGAAACAGTGGTGATGCTAAAGCCTGATTTTTTCGATATGTCTTTTATCGTTACCATCAATTCACCTTCTCAAAGGAAAAATAATTCAGATTAAACCCACCGCTTATTGCTCTTACGGTAAATGTGTAAACGCCTGGTTGAAGATTGAACTCTGAACTTGTGACATCGGTCCAGACCTGCCAACCACCGGTTACAGGTATCAATGTGTTGCCAAGATTGACAAAGGCGTAGCTAAGTCTTATTTCACCACCGCCGGATTCAGAAGCCACCCTGTAAGTGATGGTATAAGTTCCAGCTTCTTCGACCCGCAATAGATAAGTCATATAATCATTGTTGTCAATCCAACCGACATTTTTCCCGCCACCTTCGTCAGTCGTATCCTGTACTTGCACTCCCGACATGTCGGTATAAAATTCAGCCTGAATTACGTTCAAGACACTAGGCACCGGTAAAGTGGTTGCGGATAATGAAACGTTCTCACTTCTGTTATTGGCAAAATCAACCGTTATAACATCTATACTATAATTGGTGTCAGGATTCAATCCAGTAACCAATAATCCATTGACTGTAGTTGAAGCTTTCAAAACACCATTGAAGAAGACGTCATATTGTTTGACGGCCACATCATCTGTAGCGTGATTCCATTTGATTTGAACTGAAGAACTTGTAGTTTTTTGCAAGGTCAATCCACTGATAGTACTAGGGCTTTCTTGATCCATTCCTTGATAATCCTTTTGGTAGACTCTTACATAATCAACTACCATCGATTGCGGGAATATCGTATCGTCTACTCCTTGAGAACCACCCCAAGTACCGCCAACGGCGATATTCATGATTAGATGGAATCTTTGATCAAAAGGCCAAGCATCAGAATTGGCAATATCAATATTGCTATTAGGATTGTATCCGAAATAAGCAAATTTGACTCCATCGATATATAAATCAATTTTTCCCGGTTCCCAAATCATTTCATAGAGATGGTATTCAGTTTCAGCTCCAGTAATCACTTTGTTAAAACCGATTTGGGTGCCAAGGCTATGATTGTAAGCTCCAGTATGAATAGTGCCGAAAATACGGTCGTCGTCATAGCCGACATATTCCATGATGTCAATTTCACCACTATCCGGCCAACCTCCATAACGCCAATCTGTCGGTAACATCCAAAGTGCTGTCCACAGCCCTCTGCCAGATGGCATTTTAGCTCTGATCTGGATTCGGCCGTATTGCCAATCACCACGATATTTGGATACAAGTCTTGCCGATGTATAGTTATTTGAACCGACTGTTTCTTTTAAAGCCGTGATGTACAAATTACCGTCAGAAACTCTGGCGTTGTCAAGGTCGGCTTCAGTATAATATTGCAACTCTTGGTTGCCCCAACCGCTACCGCCGACATCATAAGTCCATTTAGTTGAATCCACTAGACCATCGACGTCAAATTCATCGCACCAAACTGGTTGCCAATTATCGATATTATCTAAAAATTGACATGATTCCGGCACCAAAGAACGATCATCATAGACAGCGGTCGTTGTTGGTGGGTTTGTAGTTGGAGCTACAGTCGTTGGAACAAGCGTTGTAGGCGCTAAAGTTGTCGGCTCCAAGGTAGTTGGATTGGAAGTCGTTGGAGTTTGGGTTGTCACTTCAACCGTAGTTGAAATGGTTTGACAACCCACAAGAAATAATGTGATAGCAATCATCATCATAGCAAGTAATTTTTTCATTTTTATTCTCCTGTGATTCCGGTACGGTCGATACTTTCCACGAAACGTTTTTGCGTGAAGAAATAAAGTATCAATAACGGCAATAATGTCAAGACGTTACCTGCCAATTTTACAGCCTGCATTAATTCTCTAGCCTGTGACCCTTCCGGATAGATTGATGTATAGTTGTTGATATATTGTTCCAATTTTAGTGGCAACGATAATAATGTGCTTCCTCTCAGGTATAAACCTGAAAGGTATGTTTCATTATAATACCATACAAAACTGAATAAGAAAACGATTATTATCGATGGAATAGCCAAAGGTATATAAATTCTTGTGAAGACCTTAAAAGGCGTAGCGCCATCGAGTTGTGCTGATTCATCAAGTGATTTCGGTATCATTCGGAAGAATTGATAGAAAATCAGGATGAATAAAGCTCCATTTAATCCTTGACCCAAAATTGCCGGATAAACGAATGCTTTGATAGAACCCAAGAGTTTATACTGGGAAAACATTCTGAACATCGGTAACATGGTAATTTGTGGTGGAATTATGAATGTCATCAGCATCAGGACAAACAATAATTTTTTTAGTGGGAAATTAAATCTGGCAAAACCATAACCGATGATTGCACTTGAAACAGTTGCGCTTATGGCTGGTGAAGCCGCCAGATAAATCGCATCCAGTAAAGATTTGAAATAATTAAGTTCAACCAATACCAAACGATAGTTTTCAAAGTTAAGTTTGGTAGGTATCCATCTCACTCCGGCATCGATGATGTCTTCCATCGTCATGAAACTGTTGGTAAGCATGTAAAGCACCGGATAAAGATAAACATAACCGAACGATAACAATAAGGCGTAGATCAAGAATTTGTATATCAAGCCGTCTGTAAACCTGACGCCCATGAACAATCTCTTTACCTTTATTCCCGCATGGGTAAAGTCTTTCTTTAAGGCCAATTGAATTATTTCTTTGATGGTTCTAAAGAATCTTTTCATGATCTTGACCTCCTTCTGACATTGAGCAGGCCGACGAAAATCAAGATTATCAGGACCATGACAATGAAGTATAGCCAAGAAAGCGCTGCGGAATAACCGTAGCCGTTGATTAAGGCATCAGTCGATTCGCCCAGCATGACGTTTCTGATGTAAATTATTACTTCATTCAAACTGAAAACCGACATGGAAACAACAGTGTAGATAATTGAGACAGAAATCAAAGGTTTGATTGAAGGTAAAGTTATTTTCCAGAAAGAAGCCCAAGGGCCAGCCCCATCAACCATCGAAGCTTCATATATTTCCCGGTCAATCTTTTGCAAACCGGCCAAGAAAATCAAGATTTGAATGCCCGCAAACCACAGAACCAATAAGATACGATCGAACAATTCTTGGATTGGTGTTCCAACCGAAGGGTTGACATTGTTTAAAATCAATCTGATGATGTCATATTCCCTGATCGACGGTAAAGTGGTTGCCCCTTGACGCATCAATTCGCCGATAACCGGACCAGAAATGATGATAACCGGCAGGAAGAAAATCGTCCGCCAAATGCCTTTGCCCTTGATTGGTTGATTTATCAACAAGGCGATTATCA
>JAVEWC010000009.1:5494-17112 GCA_034004745.1 Candidatus Izemoplasmatales bacterium
GTGGTTGCCCCTTGACGCATCAATTCGCCGATAACCGGACCAGAAATGATGATAACCGGCAGGAAGAAAATCGTCCGCCAAATGCCTTTGCCCTTGATTGGTTGATTTATCAACAAGGCGATTATCAAGGCGAAAACGATGGTGATTGGTACGTTCATGACAATTTCCAAAATATAGCCGACCAATATTTCCACGAAATATGGATCATATAAAAAAGCTGCCTTAAAATTGTTGATGCCTTGGAAAGTCATTTGCAAAGCCGCACCATCAAGTTTGACTTTAAAGAAACTCAAATAAAGACTGTTGAAAATCGGATAAAGTGCAAAAATCAAATAACCGACAATCCAGATGAAGATAAACGAAAGTCCAATTAAACTTTGACGTTTCTTGTTGGTAGCCTTAATCTTGATTACCGAGAAAAACACCCATTTATTATCAGTAATGTTGAAAATGAAATTATGGGTTAAAACATGTTTGATTTTACTCCATAAAGCACTGAGTTTACTGAAGAAGGTCTTAATCATTCTACCACACCTCCTAAAGCGTAAGCTTGAGCGCTTACGGTTATGCCATCGACAATTTTATCGTTGGAAGTATAGTTTATGTAGATGATTACGCCATTGGTGTAAGTGTTTTTGATAACACCTTGTTCCAACACCACTCTTGAGGTCAATTGTTCACCAATCACGTGTTTTAGAGCGTTATTGATGAAATTGTATTCTTCGACGACTGTATCTTTCCACAAATCAAATTGAGATGTATAGATATATTCTATGTCTGTGTCTTTTAATTTTGATGCTTCGTTCATGGTCAAGACATAAGACGGATAAACGTTGAAGTCAACCAGTTGCAACAAGAATGATTGCCCGTAGGAGTTGAAATTCAGATAGTTGGAGAACATTGGTATTTTTCCCATCATTACAATTTCCAGTACCGGAACCAAATCATCAAAATACTTCAATTGAGAATTGTACATTGGCATGCCCATATATGCTGAAGCGTATTTCAAGGCATAAGCATTAGGAGAAACATAGTTTGCCCGGCCGTTATAAAGAGACATAATTTGTTGATAAATTTCAAAAGCTTCTTGGCGAGAATAATATCCCGATTCATAGTAAGAGAACACTGTATTACCGAGCATTTCAAACAAGATATCAACGTTTAAATCTTCATAATCCTTAAAATGATCTTCTGCCATGCGTAAGCTGGCGGAAGGATAAAGCAAAGATGCTGAGTCATAGACGCTATCACGGAATTCTAGCGTGAGACGGAAACGATTTACGCCTTTGGCGATATCTCTTCTGTCAAGGATGCTATCTGCGGCTTTTCCCGCAAATAAATAATTGTTGGTTAAAGATACTTCAGAAGTTTCTTGCAAATAGGAAATCAAATCTCTAAAACTGGCTTTAGAACCCAAAGCATTGTCAAAATCTACCTTGCTTGGTAGATTGCCGCTATAACCGCCATCATTCCAACCCATAAGCGTGGTATTGAAGGTTTTTAAACCTTGTGCCAAGAAATAATCATGCATGGAATAGACATCATTAACGCTCGACATCTCGATGGTTTTTGTACCGAATAAAGCGTTTTTAGAATCAGCCATCAAATAGTTGAGATTGATTGGGATATTATCGCCTTCGACAGAATTGGCAAATGTAGCGAAACCATCAAGATAATCGCTATATTTATTGGCTAAGCCAACGTAATTGGCTTCACTACCTTCCAATACTTTGTATAAGACGGTGAAATCTGCTGTTGAAGAATCGACATAACGAACAGTTCCGCCAGCACCATCGCTGGTGAAACTTTGTCGATAAGTCTTACGAATGTCATATTTTGGAAACAATAAATTGTAGTTGAGATTGTATGCACCATTTTGGAACATGAATAAACGTGACGAATAATCACCGCTTTCGATAATTCCCAAAAGTGCATTTTGGTTGACTCCATGAACCATTCCGAAAATCGGTAGGGATAAATTGTAATTGGATACGGTTTGGAAGTTGTCTTGCAAACCGTAATTGATACCATAAAACTGAGCTCGATAAGGTGATTTATATCGTCCTTCGTTATCTTCATACCTGACCAATGCGCCTGCGCCGTCTGGTATCATCATATACCCTGGAATTTCATCCATTTCAGTTGCACCCAAAGCCGGGAATAAAATGATGCTTGAAAGCAACATTTCATCAGTTCTTGTTTCCTTGATGGAATCATAAGGAATGGTGGCTTTAATGCCATCGGCTTCCAGAGTCACGATTAAATCAAATGACATCTCAAGTTCGGCAAACCCGTACTCTTTAATTTGTTCTAATGTAAATCTGCCTTCCAGATATCCTGGGTACATGGCTTTACAGAAACGGCTTGAACAAAATCCCCCAAGATTGAGAGAAACTTTGATGCCGTTATCAATCATTTCTTTTTCCATGGTAAAGGCAATGTCGGTGATGCCGACATTTTCAATGATGTTCATGCTTTTAGTCACTTGAATGTATTCAATTCCCAATCCGCCCGATAATAGCGAAGTGTAAGTACCAGCTTCAGCACGGTTGATATGAGTCGCAAATACATAACCGGTATTTTTATTTTCAACCTTGAAAGAGACGATGTCCTCATCAAAATATAATCTCAAGAAGTCGTTTTCAGCGATTAAATCATCACTGCTTCTGATATCGATGAACAAATCAGGATCAACCAAACTCAAATCATCCGGTTTGGTATATCTCGAAGAATTAAGTTTCATCGATTCAATATAACTTGGTTGTTCGATATCGATATCAGTATCGCCGGAAACGATGGAAACTGTCGTGACAGCGGCGATTGATATGGAAGCGACTATTAGTATTTTCTTTAAAATGTTAAACACGATAATACACCTCCATCACTAAATCGACAATCAATTTAAATAATTCGTTAAGCAAGATATAAACAATGAAAGTACCAAGCAAAATCAAGATCATCGTGAAGAAGGAAATCAAGATTGATGCGACGGTTTCTTTGACATTGTAGAAATGAGTTTCCTTGACCATAAAGAAGAAATAAATTACCGTAATGAAGATTGAGATAAATTGAATCAAGGAAATCAAGAAGGTTTCATTATAGGTCAATCCTTGTGATAAAACGGTTAGAATTGGCAAGGTCAAGAAATACGGAGCTAAAGAGAAAATCGTCGTTACATAAATATCCTTGAAACGCCCTTCTCCCTCCCTGATACTACCGATAAGGTAGTTGGCAAAGACGAATAGGATGAATGGTAAGAATATCTTGGTGACTTCTTCAACAATATTGATATTCGCAATCACACGCATATTGAATAAGAAGCCAAAGGTGTAGATATAAATCATATAGAAGGCAAAATAGAATAAAAGCACGATGGTCGCCGGGAGATAACCGACTCGATTTTCCCTCTTGATGTAATATGTTGCGTCTGACGGATGCTTCAAATAAGTGAAAAGATATAAGCATTCATCCAAAATACGGCTTTTATCTCTTAAGTACATAACTCCCTTTTTCACTGGAGCGAAAACGTAGCGGAAATAATGAAGTTTAAGATTTATGACATAAGCTACCATGAAAGTAAAGAAAAATACCAATATTATCCAAACGTTATCAATCAAATAAGCATTTCTGACTTCCCAGAAAGCATCACTATAGCCGTCCCGATCCATTGCCTTGGAATATTCTTCCATAGCCAAGTCGTATTCGCCTAAACTATAATAAGCATTGCCCAATCCCTTATGGGCTAAATCGAACATGTCGTTCATCTTCAAGACTTCGAGCCAAGGATCACGGCTTTCGATATAGCGTCCATCCTGGTAAAGATACAGTGCATGATGCACCATATCCGCAAAATCGGTCGGAGTGAATATTTGCAGTTCATTGCTGGAACCGTCAAGAATGAACAAGTTATAGGAATCATCCACGGCAATAGCTGAAGGAACATTGAATAAACCTTGAATTTGATTACTTTCATCTTGACCACCAAAGGTAAATAGCAAGTTGCCTTCAATGTCATACTCGGTAATCATGCCTGATTTGGTTACGGTATAGATATTACCAATCGGTCCGACATAAACGTCTTCCAAATCAGGCTCATTATAAACTTCACCCAATAGGTTTTCACCATTGATGTTGAGTCGCTTGACTCCGGTCGATTCTTCTCCTAAAGTTACGGTGTGGATTAGACCTCTATCATCGATTGCCACATTGGATATTTCCGCTGGAGACAAGAGGTAGAGGTTATTTCTTTGTTCTTTGGTAAAGAAGATGAATTGTAGGACTGTTCTTAAAGACGGTTGAATGGAGTTTGTGCCGAAATATCCCAAGAATTCATTATCTTGAGTGAATTGTGCCAAACCTCTAGAACCATTGTTGAGGATATAGACATTATCGGAACTGTCAGTTACTATCTTCTTCGGTTGAAAGGCATCATTGCCGAATAGTGGTGAGCTTGGTTTAGTAAATTCTTGAACAATCACACCTGCTTGATCTAATTTATAAGCTTTATTGCCGCCTCTATCAGCGACATAGATAAAGCCTTCGCCGTCAACATATACTCCGGTTGGGTTTTTCAAGAAATCCTGACCCATAATCGTGACATTCTCATTTTTTAGGCTGAACTTGATAATTTTGCCCGTTGAAGTCTCAGTATTGGTGGAAACTATGTAGACAAAATTATCTTTATCGATATAAATGTCGTTTGGTTTATCCAATGGTTCCCCGTAAACTTCTGTGCGATTGGTCAAAGCCATATAGGCGGTTTGTGTTGGCACAAATCGCCCGTTGGAAATTGTAAACGTATCGTATCTTACTCCTGATTCTGCGGTTACGGTCAAGCCGAACTCTAAACCGATCAATAGCGACATAATCAGAACAATCAATAATTTTTTCATTATTTGATACCCGAATGAGCCATGGTGTTCATGACTTTACCTTGCAAGAAAATAAAGATGATGATGTTCGGCAAGAAACTTATCAATGACGCAGCTGCCATAATACCTTGGCCGGCTACGGTATTTCCGGTTCTCGCACCCAAGGTCGAGAAATAGAAAGCTAAGGTTTTTAGCGATTCGTCGTTGACATAAAGCGTTGAACCAATAGTATCGTTCCAAATCAATTGGAAGGACAAGATTCCCACTGTAGCCAGTGCCGGCGCAACGATTGGAACAATTATCTTCAAGAATATTTGCATTTCACTGGCACCGTCAATCTTTGCGGATTCAATCAATTCATTCGGTGTTTGGTCGATGAATTGTTTAACCAGGAACAAGCCTACTGGCATTGCGATTAGCGGTAAAACCAAAACTAAGTAATTATCGATCAGGCCGGTTTTGGCAATTGTCAAGTAACGAGGTATCGTCACGGCAATTGGCACAAACATCAGAGCCAGATTGTTGATTTCAAACAAAGTCTTTTTGCCCTTGAATTTGAGTTTGGACATGGAGTAAGCAGCCATTGAAGTAATGAGAACTGACAAGAAAACCCCAATGACGGTAACCAAGACGCTATTAAAGAGATATCGGCTGAAAGGAATGCCAGATTCCGCAGCCAACGAGAATAAGTCACGGAAGTTGTCGAAGGTTGGTACCCTGACAAAGAATTTTGGCGGATAAGCGAATAGTTCATTGCTTGGTTTAAATGCATGAGATATGATGAAAATTATCGGTAAGGCAACGAAGAGAGTCATTGGTATCAAGAACAAATAAAACTTGACTTGACTCTTGTGGAAGCGACTCGGATTGATTTTCATTCCTTGAAATGATGCCATCTACTTCACCCCCTAATCCCTTTCCCCAAAGAGCGACCAAGTCGCTTTGGAAATTGAATAGATCAAGATTAATAGCACGACGCTGATGGCGGAAGCATAACCCATCAGATAACGGATGAATCCGAAGTCTTCAATGTGGTTCACCAATAATTGACCTGCATACTGTGGCGTTGGATTAGCTCCAGATAGTTGCACGCCGATAGCGCCAACCTGGAAGGTACCAACCACCGCCATGACAGCGCCGAACAACATCTGCGGTTTCATCGATGGAATGGTGATATAAAATATTTCTTGCCAACGGTTTCTCAAACCGTCGACATAAGCGGCTTCGTAAAGGGAAGGATCGATATTCATGATCCCAGCTAACATCGCCAAAAAGCCAACCCCCATACTACCCCATAAGCTGACGACAATCATGATTGTCATCAAGTAATCAGGCGAGGTTAGAAATTGAATCGGTTCTTCAACAATACCGATATTCAATAATAAAGCATTTAAGTATCCGGTTGAATCACCAGAGAAAAGCACGGTCCAAATGACACCCATGGCAATACCGGCTGTCATTGAAGGGCTATAAAGAATGATTGCCAGGACAGTACGGCTCTTATGTGGCACCTGTGCCAACATCCAAGCCAGGATAAAACTCAATAGATAACCGACTGGTCCGACAATAAAGGCGAATTTGAATGTGTTAGGCAAAACATATTGCATAAACACTTCATCTCTCGTTAACAGTTCTATATAGTTTTTCAGACCGATTAAGTCCGGCGTCTGAATTGTATTGAAGTAAGTGAACGATAAAACTATGGCGATAACAACGGGAATGATGATGAAGGTTGTAAATAAAATGACATATGGCGTAAAGAACCACGCCGGATGATTCATTCTTCTAATCATTGTCATCACCGCTTCTTTCTGTCAGCCAATCATCAATGTTATAGATGGTTGGCACTTTATAGTCTTTGACAACCACCCCATCGACTACATAGCCGAATTCTTCCATTTTATAGAGAATTTCTCGATTGGAAATTTTGGCAGCTTCATCAAGAGCGATTCTTGGATTTACGTCGTCAAAAACAATTTCGTTCCAAGCATTGCTTATTTCTCTTTCCACCATATAAGCTCCAGGAATTCTTGAAGCTTCCAAAGCATATTCCCATTGATTTAAGATTACATCGATGTGTTCCTGAGGTAAAGGAAGTTGGGCAAACGCGTCTAAATTTGCTGTGTTCCAGAGATATTCAACGCCATAAGTCGTTTGTAATCTCAGGGCAAACTGCGACTGGACATCAGTCGACATCCACCACTGTAAAAACCTCCAGGCATCTTCTTTTTCATCGGTACTGGAAAGGATCATCGATGCTTGAGCACCACTGGCAGCCCATCTCACAACTTCGCCACCCTCTTTTTCCACGCCCGGATGTAAAGCAATATTCCATTTTCCGGCAATTTCTGGCGCGGCGATTGTAAGTTGCAGATAAGTACCCAAATCGCTGATGCCTATCGGTAAAGTGCCATAACGGAAATGTTGATAGAAGTTAGGTATTTCTTTTGGCACGTTATAGACGGTAAAAAGATCCGTCATTAACCTCATGCCTTCCAAACTTTGATCGCTATTTATTTCCGTTGAAATTCCGTTGTCACTATATAAATTTCCATCAAATTGATAAATGAATGGCATTGTCGCAACGAACGGTTTAAAGCCTCTGAACATTGCCAAAGGTTCATAATAGTTCATACCGTATCTTTGGAGCTTTGGAAGAATTTCGATAACCTCGGTCCAAGTGTCAGGTACTTCGAGCCCAAGTCCATCAACCAGAATATCCTCACGGTAGAAAGTAACCCAGAAATTTTGTGTTTCTGGTAAACCAAATATACCGTCTTCAAATGCATATGGAATCATCGCGCCTCGAGCAAAAAGGCCGACGGTTTCTTCATAGCCCTCGAATTGGCGTAAATCGAGGCTTGCACCTCTGATGGCAAATTCATATGGTATCCAGTGATTGACGCCAATTGCCACGTCCGGTGAATTTCCGGCTGCGTTGGCGAGAATCAATTTGTTTTCGTCCGGCATCAATGATAATTGCACCTTTATGCCGGTATTGGCAGTGAAATCACTGTCAATCATGATTTGCATGATTTCAATATATTGTCTTGGATGATTGACCCAGACGTCTATCACACCTGTAGTCGATTCGGTTACTTGATAATTGCGCTTGGAAAAGCTCAAGAAAAATCTTTTTATCGATTCGATATTCTTTTTGAAAAAATTAGCTTCGGCAGCAGGTAACTTTTTTTCACCGGTTACATAAATGCTTTGAATGTCCAGACCATTTTGCAAGAAATTCTGGACAATCGAACCCAACATCTGTGCAGCGGATGTATTTCCATCTGCCAATAACATCATTTTGCTAGGAATAATGTCCACGTCTTCCCTCAATTTTGTCAATTGTTCAATTGCCAAATTCAAATTGGTTAAAAGACCAGGATTTGCATGATGCGAATATGTTTTTAAATGCACCTCAATCCGGTTTAATTGTTCTAGCCATTTATCAAGTCTGATTTCAATATCGGGAATAAAGTTTATCAATTTCCAAGTTCGATATTGGTCAGGGTTATTGCCTGTCAACTTCTTAATTTCCAAACTTAAGTCTGTTATTTCGTCCATGATGCCAATGATGGTCTCATAGGCATCCCGATATGGTTCAAGCACCACCCTTAAGCTTAAGTCATGCAATCCGGCTTCAAGATAGAACATATAAGGTTCTTCATCGCCAAAAAGAAGATTACGATAATCTTTTGTGTAATGGAAAGCCAACATTGAAGCTTCCGCAAAAGGCACGGTGCCATCTATTGAAAGCTCACGAAAAACCGGCATCTGCATCAGATAGGTTTGACGATATTTCAAACCTAGGTAATAATAACCAGTTTCCGGAACATCTATTTCATAAGTAATTGCATAGTTTCCGCTGCGGAAACTATAGCCGTCCAAGGCGTTCAAGCGCATGGATTTGGTTTCATAAATCAATGCCGCCGGATCACTTTCCGATCTAAGACGGATTGAAGGTGTATTTTTTGCTTTTAATTCGCTTGCTGATAAAAGTATCTGTTGATTTTTGACTTCACCTTGATTTAATTCCAGGTAATCATCATAAGCAATGAGGTTTTCCGGTGAGGTCAAACGAATTGAACCCAAGATAATCTCTCCAGTTTTAATTTTGAAACTGATGATATTAGTTCCCGAATTCAATTGATAAACTAAAGGTTCGCGGTTTAGCGCGGTTGTGTCATAAAATTTTGAAGTTTGGATTTGTGCTGCTTTTTTTGAACTTGGCATTACTTCATTGCCATAACGATCAAGCATGAACTCAGTTGTTTCAAACTCCCAAATCGCTGATAATTTGACTGATTCCGATTCGTAAAACGGTAATAAGTCATTGATTTTTATCGCTAATTCAGCTGGAAGAATTCCTGATGATATATCGATATAGTCAACTTCAATATTATAAAGACCTGAATCAGGGAGGTTGACGGTAATAGTGAATTCCTCACTGTTATTCAGATAAGTCATCGGCGAGGAATAGCCATAGTCAATACCGCTGAAAGTATCAATAAAAAGTTCATCAGCGGTAAATTCAAGATTTTGAACTGCAGGGTCTGCAGTGTATTCTTTTTTCACCTGAACATATTTGTCCCCGGCAAAATCAGCAACCACACCCATTTCGGTCGCAAAATCCTTATAATCTATATTTTCTTTTCGATTCAATAATAAGACAATCACCGCAAACAATACCAAGACTGAAGCGATTACTATCTTTTTGACTATGGCTCTTTTTCCTGCCATGTGACTCTCCCCCTTAAAGTAACAAAGTTTGATTTTTAGATGAAAATTCAAACTTTGTTTTAAGTAAAATTAAATAAAAATTATCCTGCCAAAGCATCCTCTATCATTTGGTTGATTTGTTCTTCCCATTCAGAAGCGAATACTTCAGGCGTTACCAAACCATTGTTGATTCTATTCCAATAATCATTTTCTTCGTTACCAACCCATTCCCAGAATTGCTTGTATCCAGGCAGCCATTTGTCAGTATCCGGTTTTGCATATGGCAATAAGTCAACGTTTTCTTGTAAGCCTTCAACAAAAGCAGTAAAGAACTCAATTTCTTCCCAAACTTCCGGAATATCGGAAACTGGGAAGCGGTCGATCATTAAATCGCCCCTATCTTGCATTGCTTGTAATCTTATTGCCCAACCTTCTCTACCGAAAGTCATCCATTTAGCCAGCATATAAGCTTCTACAGGGTTTTCAGTTTGTGAAGATACGACTTGATAGTCAAGAATGGTTGGTGGAAATTGACCTGCTGCTCCACCAGGGTAAGGCCAAAATCCTAATTCAATGCCATTGTCCATCCACATTTGTTCAACCATCCATAGATTCCATGAACCGTCAATCTTGAGTCCGATATAACCGTCATACCAAGGCCAAATGTCACCCAAGATTTCCATTTCTGCTTCTGTGAATGCTGCAACTACGTTTTCAGCCATCAAATCAAGTTTAAGGTTATAAGCATCAATCCAAGCTTGGGATGTGAAGTTGAATCTTTCGCCGTCCCAAGTATTATAGCCAACTTCAGCGTAATCTTGCATTGGGAAAGTGGTTTCAAAATCTAAGGAACCATACCAAGGATCAATACCATAAATATAATCATTTTTACCTGTTTGACGAATTTCTCTCGCAATATCGATAAATTCCGTATAAGTCCAATCATAATCAGGCAGAGGAATGTTATAAGTATCGAAAATATTCATATTGATGAAAATACCCTTGATGAATTGGAAAGAAGGAACTGCATAACGTGAGCCGTTATAGATTGCGGTAGCTGCGATATTAGGATAAACCAAATCAGTTTCCGGGTCATTATCCCAATATTCAGTTATATCCAATAACATGCCGTTATAATAACCGGTAGGGACATTGTCGATTGCAAAAACGTCAGGTAAAACTCCAGCAGCTTGTGCATTCAACAGGTTTCCTGTGAATTCAGCACCCGAGCCGGTAATGTCTTGACGAAGTTCAACTGTAATGTTAGGGTACTTCGCTTCAAAAGCGTCAATCAATATTTGATTCAATTCTGCATCGCCCCAATCCGCATAAGATAAGACGATTTCTTTAGTAGGAATATATTCTGTGGTTGTTGGTTGAGTCACTCCTCCTGTCGTTGGAGCGGCTGTTGTTGGCACCGCTGTTGTCGGCGCTTGAGTTGTCGGTTGAGCTGTAGTCGGTGCTACAGTCGTCGGCGCAGCTGTCGTCGGTGCTTTCGTAGTGGTGTTATCACAAGCTGAAAGCGCAAATGCGAACAGTCCCAAAACCATTATTAATAATAATTTTTTCATTCTAATCTCCTTTCTTTCTAAATGGCAGAACTTGTTGTTCCACCATCTTTCTAAATGACCAACCAGGATGAGTTTTTTCTGCTTGTTCACTTAGTTTGTAACTCCAGAAAAACCAGCCATCAGCTTCTTCGAAAGCTAAAAGCAAGATATTTCCTAAAAGACGGTGATACGCATCATTTTGCACCTCATCTTTAGCTTGCGACAGGCTGTTAAAGGATATTCCTACTGACCATTCTCCAACGATCAAAGGTACTATCTTTTTAATTTCCTTGATTTTTTCCATTCGTTTTTCAATCACGAATTCCGCAAGCTTAAAAATGCTGGCTTCACGAGATATTTCACCAAAAACCTGGTACATATGTGTGTCCAAATAAACGTTCTCAAATTTATGCTTTGTAAAGAAGTCTTCCCATTGATCAATTCTAAAAGCGTCATGGAAGACTATAGCTACATTTTT
>JAVEWC010000010.1:0-6276 GCA_034004745.1 Candidatus Izemoplasmatales bacterium
TTTTTTAAAGAGATCATTTCTTGGGATAAAAGTTGGATGTTCTTCTGCGCTTCATCAATCACTTCTACGCGTTTGGCAATGTCGATAAAAGTTGTGTTTGCCTCCTTGAATCCCTTTTCAAATCTTTCTTCAACAATCAAATTTATTGAAGTAATTCTTTGATCGATTGTACTTTTCAATTCCCTGAATTCAAAATTGAAACGGTTGTTCATTCTTTCCTGGAAATCATTGATGGTCTGATAAAGTTTCTCCTTTAACTCGGATATATTGCGATTGGCTAAATCTCCCGATGACAACAACTGATTGTTAACCTTATTCGCCATATCGATCAAACTGGAGTTTAGCAGACTGGATATGGACGTTTCCATCCGTTTTAAATCAGTTTGGATTTCCATGTTGTTTTTCGACTTTTTTCTATCCAATGCAAAGTTTACGATTACTAGAGTAAACGTAACTAAGACTACTATCAAAACTATGATCAATATGATTCTTTCAAAATCCGTCAACTTAATATCCTCCTGATAATTTTAAAACATTGGACTGAATAGATTGAACCATCCTTGTATAATTCGTTTGATGATCCCTCGTTTTTGCCATGATTTTAGATCAATGTTGTCTGATTTGGTCAAGTCATCATTAAAACTTTTAACCAAATCGAAAACAGCTTTATTTTCAAAAATACTGGTCACTTCAAAGTTTAGATGAAAGCTTCTCGGATCCAAGTTGACGGAACCGACACTAGCGACTTTATCATCGATAATCAAGATTTTGGAGTGGACGAAAGTATCTTTATATTCATATATTTTTATTCCTATCATTAACAGCTGTTCATAATAGGATTGAGTGGCGTAACCTACAGTAAAAAAATCGTGTTTTCCTGGCAATAACAACTCGATATTCACTCCGGATTTGGCAGCTATCTTCAAGGCGGCCATCAATTCCGGTTCAATTATCAGATATGGAGTGACAATTTTTATACTTTTTTCCGCCCTGGTTATCATTTTAAGATATACGTCTTTAATCAATCCGTTTTCAAAATCTGGTCCGGATTCGATGATACTGAAAAATCCCGGAAAATTCTTGCTTGATTTATCCAACGGTTTATCCAAAACATCACCAGTGATGTAATACCAATCTTTCACGAAAACATTTTGAATGCCAGTTACACCGTTACCCTTCATCATAACGTGGGTATCTCGCCAGAATTTGAATTTAGGATCGCGGTGATAGTATTCATCTCCCAAGTTTAAACCGCCAACGAATCCAACCATTCCGTCAACCACAATAGCCTTACGGTGATTGCGAAAATTAACGTTGGAGTTGAAGATTGAGATAGTTTGCGGATCGAAGACTCCAATCTTTACTCCAGCTTTTTTCAAGGTTTTCAGATAGCGATGATTGATATGCTTATTCGAACCAAAATGATCATAGATAAGATAGACATCCAACCCTTCTGAAGCTTTATTTTTCAGTATATCCAAAACTTCTTTGCCGATAGCGTCGGTTTTAACGATGTAGAACTCCATAAAGATATAGTCTTTGGCTTTCTTTAATTCGCTAATTAAAGTAGGAAAGAAATTATCGCCATTATCAAGGATTTCGACATATGTATCATCTTGATAAACCGCCCTTTGGGTAGTCGTCTTGATAAACTTGAACAAATCTCCGTAACGGTATTCGTGATAGTTGATATCGGTAGATTCCTCTAAACCCAAAAAGGCTTTTTCGGCAATTAATGGTCTGGTTTTCCAAAACTTCTTGGTTTGAAAATCGCGAGCGAAGATATAATAGAGAAAAACGCCTAGAATTGGATTTAAAACGATGATTAAAATCCAATAACTCTTGTTATAGGCGTAGGTTGGTTTCAGTAAAACCCTGATTACGATTCCCAAAGCTAAAAACCAAAAAATCCCCGCTAATACGTAAAGCACGATTTTCGAGGAAAATATCGAAGATAATGAACTTACATAGGTATATTGTACCAGGGTAATCGTGTAAACGAAGATACCTACAACCCCTAATGCAACAAGAACAAAAATCCTTTTCATAATCAACTCCTACTATATGTATATCTTAACATAAAAACACTAATTAGTACATAGAGTTAAAGCGTTAAAAAACCACCGAAAATATCTTTCGGTGGTATCTGAATTATTGTTCTATATTTCAACCACTTTGGCTTTTAATCCGAATTTACGAACTGAATTGATGGCAGAGATGCAACTGGTTTTCACTGGGTATGTTTCCCCTGTCAATAACAGTTGATTGGTTGGCGAATAAAGATTGAATTGATAGCGATTTTGTTTGTCTTTGCCAACGGTAAAACGGTTTTCAGCTATTGCGGCTTTGATTGTCTCTAAACCTTGTTTGGCGGTAGCTTTGCTGGAATAACCTTGAGAGACAAATAAAACTTGCGAATTATTGGCCTTGAGCCGAATCAAGAAATCTTTGTTCTCCTGATATATTTCATATTTCCCTGTGGCGTTTTCTTCTATTTTATCAAAAACGACCAATTCTTCCCGTATTTCATCTTCAGCAATTTTGGATAAAGTTTCAATCTTATCGGTTTTGTAGAACCTTTTCACCGATTCAACGGCGGATTCAGCTTGCTTCAAGGTTGAATAAAACTCCCCGACCATGATTACACGTGCCTTATTGGCAGTATATAGTTGGTATTGAGAGTAATTGCTTTTGTCAGTATAAATTTCAAAGACACCAGCCTCGACATTCTTCTTGAAAGTTTCAATACCTGAATAAGCACCTTTTTCCGTGGTGTACCGTAAAGAAACCGCAAGTATTTCTCCGTTTGAGGCTTTCAGTCGATACTTGAAAGATCCGGCTTCGGGATAAACTTCGTATTTTCCCATATATTTGGTTTGGGTTTCTTTCTTAGTTTCTGGTTTTGACTCTGTTTTTGATTTTATTTGTGTTTCAGTTTTTGGTTTAGCTTCTGGAACTGGTTTTGCCTTAGTTGTTGTAACTGATTCTAGTTTTTCTTCTTTTTTTGGCATTTCAAACTTTTGAATTGGTTCGGTTGCCACGGGCTTTTCAACTTCTTTAGGCAATTCTTCAGCTGTTTTAGTTTGTTTCATTTGGTTTTGATTAGTTGATGCTTCAGCATTGACGTCTTTTTGTTTTTTCTTCTTTTTAAAAAACCAACACATATTTTATCACCTCACAATTAGTATTATAACAAAACTTGAGATATATTTAAATCGATATGGAAGTAAATCATGTCCAGAATTCATTTTTTATATATAAAAATAAAAAAACACAGGCTGTGGAGTCCTGTGTCTTTTACTTTTGGCATTTTAACGTTTGCTGAATTGCGGTGCTCTACGTGCTTTCTTAAGACCGTATTTTTTACGTTCTTTGACACGTGGGTCTCTAGTTACTAATCCAGCTGGTTTAAGAATTTTTCTGTAATCAGGGTTAACTTCCATCAAAGCTCTTGTAATCCCTAAACGGATTGCTCCAGCTTGTCCGATAAGTCCGCCACCATTTACATTAACATCGATATCAAATGTATTTTCGTTTCCGGTTAAGACTAATGGTTGTGAAACGTCTAGTCTTGCTAGTGCAGATGGAATATAGTCAGTGAACTCGCGTCCATTAACTACGATTTTACCATCGCCTGGTCTTAATATTACTCTTGCAACTGAAGATTTTCTTCTTCCAGTTCCGCGATACATAACAGATTTTGCCATCGTTTCCTCCTAACCTTTTAGTTCCATAACAGCAGGTTGTTGTGCCTGATGTTTATGTTCGCTACCTGCGTAAACGAATAATTTTCTGTAAATTTGATCTCCGAGTTTATTCTTTGGTAACATACCTTTAATAGCTAATTCAACCATTCTTGTTGGTTTTTCAGCCATTAATACTTTAGCCGTTTTTACTTTTAATCCACTTGGATAATTGGAATGAGTATAATACTTCTTATCTTCCCATTTATTACCAGTAAGGACGATTTGATCAGCGTTGATGATGATTACATAGTCGCCGCAATCTACATGTGGTGTAAATGTTGGTTTATGTTTCCCTCTTAATACTGATGCTACTTCAGTAGCTAAACGACCTAATGTTTGTCCAGCCGCATCAACAACGAACCACTCGCGTTGAATTGTCTTTTCATTTGCCATGAATGTTTTCATTTTATTACCTCCTTAAATTTTTATTAAAGAGCTAGTGGGCTATAAAATAAAAAATGTACCTTTATTATCATATCACTTGTCTATAATTAAGTCAACAATTATTATCCGTTAATAAACGATATTTTCTAACTGATTTTATCTCCCGGTTTCATCTCTTTAGCAGCTTC
Source organism: Candidatus Izemoplasmatales bacterium (assembly GCA_034004745.1). GTDB lineage: Bacteria > Bacillota_I > Bacilli_A > Izemoplasmatales > Hujiaoplasmataceae > UBA2289. The sequence continues at coordinate 4,319 of JAVEWC010000010.1, forward strand.
AATAACATGTAATTTCCCGCTCTTTTCCTCACCTGCAAGAATCATGCCTTCAGATATAATTCCTCTGAGTTTTACTGGTTTCAAGTTACAGATGACCAAAACATTTTTTCCAACTAAGTCTTCCGGTTTATAGTCTTGGGCAATGCCGGAGACGATGGTTCTTACTTTATCGCCGGTATTGATTGTAAATACCAAAAGTTTTTTGGCGTCGGGATGAGCTTTGCCTTCAAGGACCTTACCGACCCTGATATCGACTTTAGCAAAATCGTCGATGGTTATTTCTGGTAAAATTTCAATTTTTTCCGGTTCTTCCACTTCAACTTGAGGTGCCTTGTTTTGTTCCATCATGGTTTTGATTACCAACTCTTCTTTCTCTTGATCAAGTCTAGGAAAAAGATGTTCTGGTTTCTCAACTACTTGATAAGCCGGTTTAATTCCAAAGTGCATGCTGCAGAAGTTTTGATTGATGCTCTCGATATTGAGCATTGCAAATACCTTTGGTGCTGAATCTATCAAAATTGGCAAATACATGATATTAATTAACCTGATACTTTCCAACAGATGATACATCACCGATTCCAAAACATCGGATTTTGCGTTGTCTTTAGCCAGTTCCCAAGGGAAAGTGTCATCTATCAATTTGTTGGTTCTTTTGACCAAAACACTGACTTCTTGCAGGGCTGCTGCTACCTTGAATTCATCCATGTTAGTTTGATAATTGGTAAAAACTTCTTGAGCTACATTCTCCAATTCTTCTTCAAACTTCTTGTATTCATGATTGTGTGCTTTTTTAGATACCTTACCACCAAAATACTTATTCACCATGGAAATGGTTCTTGAAACAAGATTACCAAAATCATTAACCAAATCAGTATTAATTCTCGCTACATAATCTTGAGGAGAAAAAGAACCGTCATTTCCATATGTCAATTCTCTGACTATATAGTACCTAAAAGCATCTAGACCAAATTTTTCCGTCAATTGTTCCGGATAAATTACATTGCCTTTAGATTTGGATATTTTGGAGTCTTTCATCAAATACCAACCATGGGCGAAAAGACGGAATTTGATAGGAATATTAAGCGCCATTAACATGATAGGCCAATAGATGGCGTGAAATCTCAGGATATCCTTACCGACGACATGAATTACTTCATCGCCATTAACCCAATATTTTTGATATAGGGCATCATTTTTTGATCCGTATCCCAAAGCGGTTAAATAATTGCTCAAGGCATCAATCCAGACATAAACCACATGTGCGGGATTTGACTTCACTTTGACACCCCAAGAAAAAGCTGTTCTGGAGACGCTTAAATCGTTTAGTCCAGATTTAATAAATTGAACTACTTCATTCTTTCTGGTTTCAGGAACGATAAAGTCAGGGTTATCTTCAATAAATTTGAGTAGTCGGTCTTGATATTTACCCAATCTCAAGAAATATGTCTCTTCTTTAAGCAGTTTAGTGTCAGAGCCACAGTCCGGACATTTATCGCCTTCAAGAAGTTGAGTCTTAGTGAAATACGTTTCGCAAGACACGCAATAATTGCCGGTATATTCACCAAGATAGACATCATCGTTAGCCAATAATTTTTCAAAGATATCTTCAACTACCGTTTCGTGTCTTCTTTCTGTCGTTCTGATGAAATCATCATTGGTAATTTTAAGATTTTTCCATAAGTCTTGGGATAATTTTGCATAATAATCCACTGATTCTTGTGGCGTCATATTATTTTTCTTGGCAACTTCTTCGATTTTTTGACCATGTTCATCATTCCCGGTCAAAAAATAACTGTCATAACCTTGCAAAATCTTATATCTTTTCAAGGTGTCGCAAAGACAGGTGGTATAAGCCGATCCAATGTGGAACTTTCCACTTGGATAGTAAATTGGTGTAGTTATATAAAATGTTTTCAAATGATTCACCTCTAATATTTAGTAATACATTCTCTTTTTTA
>JAVEWC010000010.1:6376-11412 GCA_034004745.1 Candidatus Izemoplasmatales bacterium
CCTTTCAGTTCATCCAATTCGTCATATTCACCGAGATTACCCCTGATTATTTCTTCAAAGGCTTTGGATATTTCTCTGGCAATAACGAACTTTCTATCGCCCAATACTTCATACATATCCTTCATTGTCGATTTGATTCGATGAATGGCTTCATAGAATATCAATGTCTCGGGATAGTATTTTATCCTTTCCAATTGGCTGAGACGTTTATTACTTTTTGCTTCGAGGAAGCCGATAAAAGTAAAGGGAATGGTAGAAAACCCAGACATCAATAGACCCGGCAACAAAGCATTTGCACCCGGTAAGGATACTACGTTAAAATTGTTTTTGATTGCCTCATTGACCAATATCAACCCCGGGTCGCTCAATAAAGGCATGCCGGCGTCACTCACCAGGCCGATATTCTTTCCCTGTTTCAGTTGTTCAATGACTTCTTCAGCTCTTTTCAACTCATTATGTTCATGATATGAAATAGGCGTTTTGTCTATTTGATAATAACTTAAAAGTTTTTTGGTTACCCTAGTATCTTCGGCATACAATATATCAACTGATTTCAAGATTTTCAAGGCTCGATAAGTCATGTCTTCCAAATTGCCGATTGGAGTTGGGATCAAATAGAGGGTTGCTGCTTCGTTTTGGTAATTCTTACTTTTGATCATAAGCTTCATCTCCGAGATGAAATATCTTTAAAGTTTCATCCGTATATTGATTTTCTTGATTATATATATAGAGTGGTTCCATAATTTTCATACTACCGGTTCTACCGTTGTATTTGGCCTCGACAAGGATCATCAAAGCTTCGTTTTTTGGCTTTGTGTAGACGAACCTAAGTTTCTTGATGACAAACTTTTTTGCTGCCAAAGCTAAAATTATCTCTTCAAATCTTGCAGCGCGATGAATAAAGAAGAAAGAACCGTTCGTTTTCAATAATTTCTTGGCCTGATCCAAAATCTCCGCAAAAGTAATTGCTACTTCATGTCTTGACAGTGAAAGAAATTCGTTTTCATTAATCATCAAATCACCATCGACTTTGAAAAATGGCGGATTGGATACCAAAATGTCAAAACTGCTGGGTTGAAAGAAATTATGGAGATTTTTGATATCCTGGTGAAAGATTTCAATTTGATTGTCCAAATGGTTTAAACTGACGCTTGCTTTAGCAAGTTCAACAACTTCCTTTTGAATCTCCACACCCATTAATTTAATTTTTGTCTTCAGGGAAAGATAGAGAAGAATGGCGCCATTGCCACAACCAAGTTCCAATAACATTCTATCTCTTGGCTTAATGGTGATGAAATCTCCCAACAATAATGAATCAAGGGAAAAGCGGAAGGTATTATCCTTCTGCAGGATTTTTATGCCATCATAAGCCATTAAATCATGGGTAAAGATTTCTGCCATTTTATCCCTCTAGATTATTTAATACTGAAACGTCATCGGATAATTCTTCTTTGGTATCGGCAACGTCATTGATATCATAGACTTTACTGTTTCCATCTCTGAATTGGACGGTCAAGGATTGCATGCTGTAATTGATGTCAACCACTTTTCCTCTGCCATCCAAAGTCCAAACAAGCGAATTGAGGTTTGGCATCTGTTTCTTGAAATCACGATAATTATCGTCTTCATAGCGGATGCAGCACAACAATTTGCCGCAGATTCCCGAGATATTGCTTGGATTCAAAGAAAGGTTCTGATTTTTTGCCATCTTGATGGAAACCGGCTCGAACTCTCTTAAAAAAGTTGTGCAGCAGGTTTGTCTGCCGCAAGGACCGATACCCCCAATGACTTTGGCTCCATCTCTTGCGCCAACTTGTCTGAGTTCAATCCTGACATGAAATTCGTTGGCCAAGTCTTTAACCAACTCGCGAAAGTCCACACGCCCTTCAGCGGTGAAATAAATGATTAATTTTGATCTATCCAAAGTATATTCGCAATTAAGAAGTTTCATTTCCAAGCGGTTCATGTTGACCAAATCGGAAGTTTTCTTCATTACTAGACTTTCCTTGTCAACATTTTCCTTATGAGTTTTCAAATCTTCGTAATTGGCAATTCTCAGGATTGGTTTCAATGGTGATACTATTTCTTCATCACTGATTTGCATGATATCGGAAACCACTTCACCCAATTCCAATCCTCTGATTGTTTCTACCACTACGAAATCTTTTCTATGCAGATCAAGATTATTTGTTGAAAAATAATACTTTTTTCCTAAATAATTAAACTGTATCGCTACGACTGTATGTTGCATATTTATATCCTCTCTCTAATATCATCAGCAGTCTGTTGAATGCAAGTTGCAGATTGATATTGTACTTTAATTTCATTGCCAGTTCAAGCATCTCTTCCAAATATTCCTGTGCTTGAATTTTGCTGATTCTTTTTGCCAATTTGGCTATTGTTTCTTTTTGGTCGACAAACATGATGAAATCTTCAACATTGAGTTTGTAACTTAATATATCTTTTTGATAATATGTCAGCAAATTTAAAAAAATATCGACCGATTCATTGTTGTTGAAGATTTTATCGGCGTGATACAGGCTGATGATTGAAGATTGATCTTTTAATAAAAGATTTTGAAAAATCTCTGTGACCAAGAGATAAATTTCTTCAGTTTCCTTATTTCTTGCCAGTTTTTCCGCTGTATCCAAATCCGAAGTGTATTGGCTGATGATATTGGCCAAAGATTCGGACAAACCTTGTTTAATCAGATGTTTTTGTATAATCTTGCGATTGATTGGCAAGAAATGCAAGGTTTCAGCCCTGGAAATGATTGTGGATAAAAGGGAGTGGTAATTCTCGGTAATCAAGATTTGATAGACTTCCTGACCCGGTTCTTCCATCGTTTTCAATAAGGTATTGGCAGAACTTTGATTAAAGCGATCGGCATCAATAACGATGTAGATTCTCGGCCCTTTTTCAAGAGAAGCTTTGGAAAGTTCCAAAATCAAGGAACTTATCACTTCTTTCTTTATTACCTTTCCTGGCGGATCAATGATAAAGAGATTCGGGTGAGTCAAGTTGTCGACTCTTCGACAATTGTGACATTCATTACAAGGGTTATTGTCTTTGGGAGATGTACATAAAAGGGTTTTGGCGAACAAGATCGCAACCCATTTTTTTCTTGTGCCTTTCGGGCCTTCAAATATATAAGAATGAGATACGCGGTTCATTCTCATGCTGTTGGTGAGAATGCGCTCAACTCCTTCTTGAGTATTTTTTACTTCCTCCCAGTTTTTGAACATAAATGCTCCTTATAGGATTTTATCAATCAAGTTAATGGCTTCTTTGGCTACTTCTTCAATGTTTTGTTCGCCATTGACCTTCTTTATTCTATCATATTTCTTGGCTAATTCTAAGTAACCACTGTAAATTAGCTTATGAAACTCCATATTTTCCAAATCAAGTCGGTTGACTTCGCGGTTAGGGGTCTGGAATACCCTTTTCAAGCCCACTTCCGGTCTGACGTCAACAAAGATAGTCAAATCAGGTAAAGCGTCCTCAATCGCAAAATAATTGATGTCATAGACCTTGTCGATCCCGATGTTTCTGGCATAGCCTTGATACACCAAGGAACTGTCCACAAATCTGTCGCACAGGACAATCATGCCTTTAGCCAAGGCAGGCTTAATTTTTTCAACCAAATGTTGTCTTCTGGCAGCCGCAAAAAGCAGAGCTTCGGTGCGAGGATCCATTTCTGTATTTTCTTTATTCAAAAGGATATCGCGGATTTTTTCGGATATGGAAATACCGCCAGGTTCTCTAGTAACCATCACCGCATAGCCTTTTAATTCATAATGTTTTTTAACTTCTTTTATAACAGAAGTTTTTCCTGAACCTTCAGTGCCTTCAAAAGTTATAAATTTGCCCTTCATCATTCATCACCCGCTTACTATACCATTATCTCATAATTACCTCTTTTTTTAAATAAAATTATTTCATTAAAATCTCTTAGTGTGTTACAATATATCAAGAGGACGGTTAAAAAGACTATGCAGATTAATATCAACAATTTATCCTTTGCCTATGGTGCTAAAACAATCATTTCCAATCTGTCTCTGACTTTGAATAGCGGAGATTATTTAGTCATAAGAGGTAAAAACGGGTCTGGAAAATCGACTTTCATCAAATGTTTATTGGGCTTCAATCAAGTTAAAGCTGGTATGATTTTCTATGACAAAGTTGATATTACAGCATTTAAATCCTGGACGAGGTTCGGTTATGTAAGTCAAAGTTTTGATGATTTCAACTATGAATTTCCGATTACGGTCGGTGAATTGTTACAAATATCTTCTCTTAAAAAAACCAATGAATCCAACCGTCTCAAATTATTGGAAAAAATGGGTATCTTTGATATCATCAATCAAAATATCAACTCGCTTTCCGGTGGACAACTCCAAAGAGTCTTCATCGTTAGGGCGATGCTCAATAATCCTGAAGTTTTAATTTTGGATGAACCAACAGCTTCAATTGACAAGCAAAATAAAATCTTTTTTTATAACACCATTGAAGAATTGCATCAAGCTGGGTTAACTATCATTTTGATTACCCATAATGATGACATTGAAGAATTGAATTATACCCATTTGCTTTCAATGTACGGTGATTTGACCACTAGCTTTGAAGAACGCGGCGTGGAAGTTAAAGAGGGGGTGTTATAAGATGTTTTTATCTTTTATCACTGATCTCTTCCAACAGGATTTCATGCTCAGGGCATTGATCGCAGGTATAATGCTAGGGGTATTGGCTCCGCTTTTAGGAACATTTGTTGTTGTTAGAAGATTGTCATTCATTGCCGATACCTTGGGTCACTTCTCACTTGTCGGTATCTCGGTCAGTTTATTTCTTTCATCAATCGGCATTGTCACTTTCTTTGAAAGACCGCTTTATCTGGGAATCATATTTTCCATAATCGGTGGTTTGTTAATTGAAATGTTCAGAAGGTCTTATAATAACTTTCAGGAAATATCGATGGTCATCGTCATTAGCTTGGGAGCGGCATTAAGCGCTATCTTCTTCTCGCTATCCAAGAAAAC
>JAVEWC010000010.1:11512-14477 GCA_034004745.1 Candidatus Izemoplasmatales bacterium
TAATCGGTGGTTTGTTAATTGAAATGTTCAGAAGGTCTTATAATAACTTTCAGGAAATATCGATGGTCATCGTCATTAGCTTGGGAGCGGCATTAAGCGCTATCTTCTTCTCGCTATCCAAGAAAACTGGTTCGCTTTACAACTATCTGTTTGGATCAATCTTGACTGTTACCAATTACTACATCGTCTTGATTCTGATAACAGCATTGATAGTCGCAATCCTGTTTATCTTGTTTGGTAAACAGATTTTGTCGGTCAGTTTTGATGAGTCAAGCGCTAAGTTTCTTGGCATCAATGTCAATCTATTCCAAATTGTATTTATCATTATGCTTTCAATCGTTGTTTCAGTACTTTTGGAATCAGCGGGGGTATTGTTGATATCGTCAATGATGGTCATTCCGGTAGCTGCGGGGATGAAGTTGGGTTGGTCCTATAAATCGACCTTGATCATTTCCATCATTTTCTCGGAACTATCAGTATTTTTCGGATTATGGTTGGCTTATTCGCTGAATATTCCAAGTGGGGCAGCCATCGTCTCCATCAACATCATCATTCTATTGTTCGTTGCGGTAATTAAGAAAATAGTGCTTAAATCCAGAATTGCCAAAATGGATAAAATTCAATAAAAAATAAAGGCTTAAACAGATGCTGTTTAGGCCTTTTTTAATAGTTTATTTTGTTTAGATATAGACCTTGAGCCGGGGCTATTTCTTTTGTGTGCTTCCTTGACTTTTCTTTGATGACATCCAATATATCGATATCCGTTTTATTTGTAGCATATTTAATGACATGCATGATAATGAGTCTGACCATATAACGTAAAAAGCCATTCCCGGAAATGTAAATCTTCAACATATCGTCATGGATTTTGTAGCCGGCTTGATAAATGGTTCTTGTATTATCACCTTTTGTGCCTTTGGCAAAAGAGGTGAAATCATAGGTTCCTACCATTTTTTTCAATTGATCATCAAGCTTAATGAAATCAAGATATTCTTGGTTCCATGAATAATTGATTAAAAAGGGACTCTTATCTCCGAGTTTGATTTGGTAGACATACTCTTTTTCGTAAACGTCATATCGGCTGTGGAAGAGCGGATGCATTTTTTCCACTGATTCCACAAGAATGTCTTCTGGTAATTGATGATTTAAATATCTTAACCATTCAGCTTCGGTAAGGTTTGATTCATCATCAAAATGGACTACTTGTTGATTGGCATGAACTTGAGCGTCGGTTCGAGAAGCTCCTTGAATCAAGATTGGCTTGTTATTGACCTCAGATATTTTTTGGGAAAGAATGCCTTGGATGGTGGAGAGGTCATCTTGAATTTGCCAGCCATGATAATTTGATCCATCGTAGGCAATTACCAATTTCAAACGTTTTTCAGGGTAATCTCTCGTTTTGATGATAATTCTTTGAATAAGATTGTCCTTGTAGGCAATCTTGATGGGATTACCTAAAGAATTATAACCATAATTCATGTGGAAAAAGTGATGATCAGTAAAGGTGATGTCTTTAATAAGTTTTTGATTCTCTGATAAAAATTTTTTAACTTCATCATGGTCCAATATTATCAAATCATCAACTTTCAAAGCTACTGATGGATGAAGTCTCTCAAGCATTTAAATCACCTTCAATACAATTGCCAGCGCTAAAATCAGAAAACTGAAAATCGTGGCAATGATATCGCCATGTGAAAAGTAGAGTTCATTGATTCTTGTTCTTTTTTCTCCTGGAACAAAATTGCGGGATTCCATCGCATTAGCCAATTCTTCACTGCGCATGAAGGCGATGATGAACATTGGCACTAAAAGCGAGATGACTTGTCTCAGTTTGTCTTTCAATTTTCCTTCTGAAAAATCGGCACCTCTTGATGCTTGAGCCAACATAATTTTATTGGCTTCATCAAAGATGGTCGGAATATAACGTAAACTGATCGAGATAATCAAGGCAAAACTTTCAGAATCAAATCCTATCTTTTTCATTGGGTGCATCAATTTTTCCAAACCTTGAGTTAAATCGGTTGGTTTGGTGGTTAACGTCAATACAGTTGACAAAGTGATGATGATAAGCAATCTTACCACCACGAAAAATGACATTTCCAAACCAGCTCTATAGATATTGAAAGTAAAAGGATTGGCTATGTTTGCGCCAAAATCAACATATGAAAGTATCAAGAATACACCTGCAGCAAACAAGAAAAACAAGGTAAAACGATATCTGATAAGTTTGGCTAGTATTCGCCAAACTATGAATGCCAAGATCAAGAACAACAATGTATATACAGTAAAATACATTTGTTGGGAAACAATCGCTTCACCTTCACGGTTCAAGATGATCTGAAAAATGAAGGTGAAAATCAAAAGTATCATAATCGGTTTCAAACCCTTGATAACTTTTAAGATTGATATTTTTCCAATCAATAACAAGACAATGGCAGTCGCAAGCCCAATCAGCAATTGTTCGATGGTTTCCAACAGGAAAACACTGATCATGATTAATAATACGGCGATGATTTTTGTTCTGGGATCCAATCGGTAAAATAATCCTTTACCCGGAATATATTGGCCGATGATTATACTTTTCATAATTTCACCGCCCTTTTGATTTCTGCAAGAGCTTCGATATTGGTTTTCTGAAAAACATTCATGTTAAGATTGAGTTCCTGATTGAGATATTTCAATACTTTGATGGTATTTGGGTAATCCAGATGATAATCAATCAAATCTTCCTTTTGGAATAATGCGTCTGTTTTACCGTCAAACACCAAATGTCCGTCATTCATGACCAAAACTCGATTAAAGTATTGATAAACCAAATCCATGTCATGAGTAATTATTACGATGGTTTTTCCAGTAGTTTCATTGATATTTTTAAATAAATCCATTAAAATTCTTTTTCCAGCTGGATCTAAACCTGAAGTTGGCTCATCAAGAACCAATATGTCCGGATCCATAGCCAAGATTC
>JAVEWC010000010.1:14577-16730 GCA_034004745.1 Candidatus Izemoplasmatales bacterium
ACGATGGTTTTTCCAGTAGTTTCATTGATATTTTTAAATAAATCCATTAAAATTCTTTTTCCAGCTGGATCTAAACCTGAAGTTGGCTCATCAAGAACCAATATGTCCGGATCCATAGCCAAGATTCCAGCTATAGAGACTCTTTTCTTCTCTCCACCGGATAGATTATAGGGATTTCTTTGTAAATAACTGTCATCCAAGCCCACAAGATTGAGTGATTGTTTCGCTAATTTTTTCGCTTCTTCTTTGGTAATCTTGAAATTCATCGGTCCAAACATGATGTCCTTTTCGACCGTTTCTTCAAATAATTGATATTCAGGAAATTGAAATACCAATCCGACTTTTTTGCGGATGTCGTTATATTTGATTTTTTTATTGCGTTTATTGGTGATGGTACGGCCAAAAATCTCCAGTGTTCCTGAAGTCGGAAAAATCAAAGCATTCATATGTTTTGCTAAGGTGGACTTCCCTGAGCCAGTATGCCCAACCAGGGCAATAAATTCATTTTTTTCCGTAATTTCGAGATTTATATCCTTGATTGCCGTATATAATCCTTGGGCAAAAGAGGAATACCCGTAACTTACTTCATTAAAGCGTATTCCCATAGTTTTTCCCTAATTTCTTTATATTCTTGAGTCTCTGTCAAGGCATTGGCCAAATCGAGTGAGACGGGTAATTCCAAATGACTGTCTGTAAAAATTGATTTTTTCTTCATGATTTCTTCGGTGTCCTCAAAAGCATAAACCTTACCTTTATTCATCACCAAGATTCGATCGGCCAACAAGGCTTCGTTGATATCATGAGTAATCATGATTATCGTCAACCCATCTTGATGTAAAGTTTTTATGTATTTAATCAGCTCTTCGCGCGAAAATGGGTCAAGCATCGAGGTTGCTTCATCAAAAATGATGATGTCAGACTGCATTGCCAAGATTCCGGCAATGGCAACTCTTTGTTTTTGACCACCGGAGAGATTGGCTGGTTCGCTATCCAAGAATTTGAGCATATTTACTTTTTCTGCGTAAAAACTGATCTTTTCCAACATTTCTTCCCGTGGTACACATAAATTTTCCATACCAAAAGCGATATCATCTCTCACTGTCACACCCACAAATTGATTATCTGGATTTTGAAAAACAATACCGATTTTTTTTCTTATTTCATATGCGAATTCATCATTCATGATTAAACCATCAATGCTGATTTCTCCTTTTTGCGGTTCCAATAAACCCACCAAGGTCTTTGCCAAAGTAGACTTTCCACTACCATTATGACCTAAAACCGCAATCCATTCGCCCTTGTTTATTTCTAGATTTACATCCTCAAGAACATTGGTTTTTTCGTTATAGGAGAAAGTTAGATTTTTAATTTCTATGTAGCTCATTTAACTCACCGTCCAAATAAATATTATACCAAAAAATTTCCTGATTTCCTAATTTATTAAATGATTTTCCAAATCTCTCAAAGCTACAATACCTAATAGGTGTTCTCCCTCTTTGCCGTTTTCCGTTACCAGCAGTAATAACATTTCCCGTCTTTGCTTGATATCCTTGTTGAACATGGCGTAAGCGTCATAGATATTGGTGCTGACACTGATAAAATCATAATATTTTCTTGGATGGTTATTGAGGTCGATAGCTTCAATGATATCTTTCATCAACATCGCTTTGGTAATAGTTTTTGCTTGACGAAGGGAGAAATAATCGTAAAGTGATTTTTCAGTGAAAATGCCGATAAGTTCTCCCTTTTCAATCACTGGTATGGTTGAAAATCCGGAGGTTTTCAACAAATCGACCACATCACCAATGGTATCTGTCAATCGGCAAGTTTTCAATTCGTCATATCTGGTCATTATTTGTCTTACGGTCAAAGGTCTGGTGATTTTTTGTACTACGTTCTTAAAATCATTCAGAAAATTATCGCTGGGGACCAAAACATCATTGTTATGCGAGATGATATTTCGCATCTGAGCGGCTTGTTTAATCAATTCAAAATTTTGATTGTTATTGATGATGTAATTTTCTCGAGATTTTTTGATTTGATAAAGTTTTGTCACAAAACCCGTGTAAGAATAATCACCTTTGGAATAGGTGACACGCAAATATTGTTCCAAATCATTGAATAACTGTAGAAATGTTTTTTCTTTATCCATC
>JAVEWC010000118.1:0-3532 GCA_034004745.1 Candidatus Izemoplasmatales bacterium
AACAATTATTTTTATTATCAATCTATCTCTTGGTTTCCATTATCGCAAAGCCAATTGTATATTCCGTTTCATGTGATATCGACAAATGGATTTTGATATCTTGAAAAACCGGTTTTGCAAGAAAAGGTCGATTCAACTCATCATTTAAGATGGTTATATCTCTCATGAAAATCTCTCTATTTGCCTGTGAGAATGCTTTAATTAAGGCTTCTTTTACCGCAAATCTACCAGATAAATACTCTATCTTTCTTTCTTCTCTTGAAAAAGAGTCAAAAATCAGCTTTTCTTCACCATTTAAAATCCTGCTGGCCATTTCAATTCTAATTCGGTTATTTTGACAAATATCAATACCTACTCCTAAAATCATTTCAGCACCTCTTCAATCATAATTTTATTCGCCAAATCCTTAATCGCGCGAAAACGGTGATTTAATGCGGATTTGGATATCGGTTCATCAAAATGCTCGCTGGACGCTTGCGATAATTCCAAAAGACTCGCTTCAGGATATGTCTTTCTTAGAAATATTGCCTCCTTAATACTCTTTTGAAGATTGTTTTGTAATTTCTTTTCTATGATTTCAATATACTCCAATTGTTTATTGGCTGCGTCCATGGCTTTTTTCTCATTGGCAATATCACAATTCATAACCCGGTTGATTGAATTTTTAAAATCTCTCTTAATTCTTGAATCTTCAAAATCGAACAAAGAATTGCTGGCTCCGATAACCCTAAGAAAATCAGCTATTTTTTCAGCTTCCTTAATATATGTGATAAATCCCCTTTTATTTTGGGAAACTTTAGCGTTTAAAGCGAATTCTGAACTCAGTTCCTTGATAATCTCTGCTTGTTTTTCTGAAAAAGATTGAATTTCCAGATGGTACGCACTGGTTTCCGGTGAATTTATCGATCCCGAAGCCATAAAAACGCCTCTTAAATATGCTCTTTTACAACATTCATTACTTACTAGTCTTTCATCAACGTCCTGAAAAAAATAGGCATCTTTGTTAATCAAGGATAGATCAGAAATTATGTAATTGACATTTTCATGAATCTTTATAATGAATAAATCATGTTTTTTCAATCTGTTGATCTGTTTCTTAATCAAGATTAGGTTGTTGTTATAAAGTTCTTTTGAAAGTGTCATAAACCTTCTGACAACAGCGTTATTTGTGGTTTGAAACACTAAATTAAGGCCTTCTGAATTTTTTTCAATCGAGCCGTTAATATGCAATAAAGCCGAAAGTTCGGCCTTATTGCAACAATTCAAATGTTTTAAACTTTGCAGTTCTTGTTTAACTTCTTGGGAAAACGACATCCTAATCACTCCTAATATTTTAAAACCAAGGTTTTTCTGCTGTGGAATAATCCATTCCTTTACGCTTAATCCTGATGAATATGGATAAAGCAATTCCTCCCAGTATCATTAATGTTGAAGTAACTGTTGCACTCTTGAGTGTCATGCCTAACAATTCGAACACCAATGGATCAGTTCTCATGCTTTCAATAAATATTCTTACGCCGCCATACCAAATCAAATAGAACGACAACAATTCACCAAAATGAATTTTCTTGTATCTTCTCAAAACCAACATGATTGCAAAACCGAGAATATTAAGAGTTGATTCATAGAAAAAGGTCGGATGATAATACCCGGTAAAAGGTTCTACCGCAACAGAATGCAATCCTCTGGTTATGTACATGTTATTGACGATGAATTCTGGTATATGTATGGTGTATCTTAAATAATTAAACTGTTCTTGAATCGATAAATTCATTACATTGCCAACGGCACCGCCAACAATACCGCCATGTGCTTCTTGGTTGAAGAAATTACCCCATCTACCAAATGCTTGCGCAATAATAAAACCGACAGCGACGATATCCAAAACTTTGAAAATGTCGATTTTTCTTTTTCTAGTATAGAATATTGCACAAATTACCGCCACAACAAAAGCTCCATGGATTGCCAGTCCTGAAAGACCAAAACTAGAAAAATCGAGAGTTCCGCTTGAAAAACCAAGAATTCGCAATAACGAAGGGAAGAATCCACCACCAATAAACTGATCCAATTCAAAAACGACATACCAAAGTCTGGCACCTAAAATCGCTACCGGCACTATCCATAAGAAGCCGTCAATCAAATCGTCTTTTTTCAAACCGATTCTTTTTGTTTCTCTCAATCCGATTCCCAATGCCACGAAAATACCGGTCATGATAAAGAATGAATAAAAATAAATCGATCTGCCAAAAACTGTAACCAATCGATTATCCAAAGTATAGATTGGTTTGATTGTAGTATCTTCATCAATTTCAGAAAAATCACTTGGCCAAACGGACCATCTCGTGAAATATCTGCCTTCAATATCTGGTAAATCAACATCTGGTTCAGTGATTTCGCAAACGCTTGTACCATCACACTCAATCTCTTTTAAAATATTGCCGTTATAGTCAACAAAAGTTACGGTAAAAGGTTCGTTATTTGTATCATCATTATTGCATGCGGACAGACTTATCGCCACAAAAACAATCAATAACAAAAATACTATACGTCTAATCTTCTTCATCATGAATCTCCTTGTTTTTCTTGATATGTTCATTCAACTGAACGTTGAATTCTTCAGCTGAGTTATAACCAAGATTTTTTGACTTGAAATCAAAGGCTGCAGCTTCAACGAGAGTTGCTGCATTCCTAGCTTCAGTTATTGGCAAGGCTGCATAGGAAACATAAGTGTCAAATATTTTACGTTTATCAGCTTTCAATCCTAACCTGTCATAATTTTGCTTATCGTCGTCCCATTTTTGCAATTCGACAATTAATGAAAGTCTTTTCTTTTGGCGGTAAGCTTTAACCCCATATAGATGGACAACGTTAACAACTCCCACACCTCGTATTTCCAGATATTTCTTTAGAACATCCGGAGCTTCACCAACCAACATGCCTTTTTCAACTTGATAAATTTCAACCGTATCATCAGCTATGAGCATATAACCTCTTCTGATAAGTTCTAAAGCCACTTCACTTTTTCCTAAACCGCTTTTGCCAGTAATTAGTACGCCAACACCATTTATGTCAAGCAATACTCCGTGCATTGTCGTTCTTTCGGCCAATGCAGCTTGTAAAAAAGAATATAATTCACTGAATAATGAGGTCGTTTTATAAAAACTTTTCAAAATAGGAATGTTATAAATATCGCCGTAATGAATAAACATGTCAGGAACGTCGACATTTTTGGTGAAAATAAAAGCAGGTGCTCCCTTTTCAAAAATTGCCTTGATTCTTTCTTCTTGAATTAGAGGATCCAAGGAATGAAAAAAAGTTGCTTCTTTTGAACCAATAATTTGGATGCGGTCATTTTCATAAAATTCCAGCATGCCAGCTAGTTCGATGCCTGGTTTTACGAGAGCGGGTATAAAAACTTTTCTACTCGTACCCTTATGACCGGCAATGATATCAAGATTAAATCCTTCTATAACTTCTTTAATCGTTAATGACGTCATTTTCTACCACCCTTTTTTTTGGATTTCCATACAAT
>JAVEWC010000119.1:0-3466 GCA_034004745.1 Candidatus Izemoplasmatales bacterium
GATACAATTTATATTTTACAACAAATTTTTGATTTTTCTACAAAAACTTTCTGATTTTTTAACTTAATCTTTAGTATTGAAATCAATGATTACTTGCATGAATTGGTCGACAGTTTCCTTATCGGTGGTGAAGTCTGTCATTAGTATTGGCATTGCGAAAAGTAACATCTCTAAATCTTCATACTCCAGCAAATATTTATTGAAATCCCTCGCTCTGCCGAGTAATGACCAAGTTTCAAAACTTCTCATAATTCCGCCACCACTCATTTCCATGGTTGCGACCGCCTGCATGATGCGGAAGTTATCTTGATAAGTTGAATCAAGTATTATATCTTGCATTTCTTCTTCCAAAAAGTCAATTATCTTGTCAAATTCGTCTTCATTGGCCCAAGCGGAACGAATATATGAATCATAGTCCCAAAAATACTCATTATCCTCAGTAAACTTTGACAACATTATTAAACCACCTTTAGTTTTAGAAGCAGTTATGTCTTCATAAGAAACTTCAAATAGTGGTTTCAGGTTGTCTGGATAGGCGTAATCAAGCAATTCTGTATCTTCAAAATAAGAATAGACTTCCAGAAAATCAGTTTCACTGTCATAATCAACGCCATAAACATGTTGGATATCCAAGACAATGAACTCTCCAGGATTATCAGTCAAAAAAATTTCCAGTTCTTCTAAAACGTCAGTTAATGGAGTGGAAAAATAATTATGTACTGTATAGTATTCTCCTTCTTCTTCATTGAAGGATAATCTCATATCAAGATATCTTACCCCTGATTTAAGTAAATCTGATGCGCCTACTACTTGGGTTTTTGATTGTCTGATGGAAAAACCCTTAATGAGACGGCCGACAAATCCTTGCATCAAACCGTCAGCGCTACTATTATCAACGGGAGAAAAGATATCAATCTCATGAGAAAAAGCGTCATGAGCTCCCAACATGGCGATTTCAATAATCTTATCTTCAAACTCCAAATTTTCCGACATCCAATTGCTATAGTCGCTATCGCTTAATTTTGAACTAACAAAAAACCAAGGTGCGTTAACGACTGACAATAACATGAAAATTACTAAAAAGAGAAAGAGAATAATTTTCTTCAATAAATTAATTTGCTTCTTCAATTTCATCACTCCAAAAATCTTTTATCATTTTACCCAGTTCTTCCATATCATTGCAGACAGTCAAATGGCTCCAGAACTTAGGATAAAGTCTTAAATATTTCCTGCTAGTGAAACGGTCGTCCAATAGTATTGCCACACCTCTATCGGTCTTGGTTCTGATTACCCTGCCTACTGCTTGGATAACTTTATTGATTCCCGGGTAAGTATAGGCATAATCAAAACCATTATCAAAAGTGATGTCATAATGGGCTTTTAAGATATTGTTGAAAGGAGCTATAGCCGGTAATCCCACACCAACAATCAACACACCGCTAAGCATATCGCCAATCAAGTCGATTGATTCGCCAAAAATACCTCCCATCACAAACAGGAATACTTGACTTACTTCACTTTCATCACTGAAAAGACTGATGATATCGTTTCTTTCCTTGAAGAACATATTCCGTTTTTGGGAGATGAAATTGACATTTTCAATTTCATCTAGCAAGATGCCTTCCAGTTTTTTTAAGTATTCATAACTTGGAAAAAAGATGATGTAATTTCCTTTTTTCCCGTTAACCAAAGCTTTGGTCGATTGAATGATTTTGTCAATCGATTGATCCCGGTCTTTATATCTGGTGGAAATGTCATCCACCGCCAAGAGCAATAAATTGTTTTGACTGAAATCGCTGACCAAGGAAATATCTTCTCCCAAATTAGCGGTAATCAGACTTTTATAATAAAACATCGGCGATAAAGTAGCGCTGAAGAAAGTCGCGGCTTCAGCGTAATTATCGATGGTTTGGTTGATAAAGTAAGAAGCATTCAAACAATTGATGGAAATGGTCAATTCACCATCGTATTTTTCCAAAACATAGACAAAATCATCATTAAAGAATTCGTTGATTCTCAAGAAACGTGAAACTTCAAAATAGAACTCCGTCAGTTCTTGTTTTTCGAATTTGGCTGTTTCATCAGTGAAGATCTTATCCAGTTTGATTGCCAATTTTCTCAAGAATAATAAAAGTGTCGGATTGACTTCATCTTTTCTGATGAAATCAACTTCCATTAGCGTAATCTTGGCTGCCCCGAAGACTTCAAGGATTTGACTGATTTCATAACTCGGATCCGGTTTCAAATAATGGGAGGTTTCCAAAGCCTTGATGAACATTTCTTCAGTTAAACTGGCTGAATACATTTTTCTCGATCTATCTACCATATTATGAGCTTCATCGATTAAAAGGATGGGACTATAGGCATTATCCTCAAAATAGCGAATCAAGTGTGCCATAGGGTCAAAAATATAGTTATAGTCGCAGATGATGATATCGGCGTAATTACTTAAATCCAAACTAAGTTCAAAAGGACAAACTGTATGCTTTTTGGCATAAGTCTTGATCTTTTCTTTTGTCAATAAAGTTTCATTATTATAGACATCCTCGATAGTTTTGAAAACACGGTTGTAATAACCGTTGGCGTATTTGCAGACCTCTGGGTCACAGTCTCGCTTATCAAGGAAACACATTGAATCTTTGGCAGTGATTTCAATGCTTTTGGCAATCAGTCCATTTTCTTCCAACAAGGCGACAGTGTCCAAGACGACTTTTTTGCCATCATTTTTGGCAGTACTGTAAAAGATTTTTTGTCTTGGTTTATTGATGGCTTTTAGCCCTGCAAAAAGCGATGCTATTGTCTTTCCAATCCCAGTGGGAGCTTCTAGATACAGTTTCCCGTGATTTAAGATATTTCGGTAAATGTAAGCCATCATTTCTCTTTGATTTAGGCGATATTCAGGAAAAGGAAATTCAAGGCCGACGATTGATTTTTGGCGTGAATTTTCATGATTGGCTATTACTTCTTGCCAATCTAGATAACGATTTATCGTTTTTAAAAAATAAGTTTCCAGTTGTTTGAAGGTAAAACTCTTTTCGAATTGTTTTGGTTTTTGACTTTCAACATCGATATATGTCAACCAGACTTTAATTTTCTTCAGGGAATTGGTCAGGGAATAAATATAGGCATAGATTTTTGCTTGCGCCATATGGGCTGGCACAGTATCAATTTCCAATTGATCGAAATCGATGTGAGTCGATTTGATTTCTTCGATAATTATTTCATTGTCACGGTTTAAAACGCCGTCAATACGGCCAGAGATGGTTAAAGAAAGGTCATTTCTTTCATGTATCAATTGACAAAATACTTCCTTTTTATCTTCTTCAAGATAGAGATTTTGCCAATATTTATGAATGTCTGTACCTTCTTGAGCTCTAGTCATTAAGTTTTTCGTGCTGGTGATGCTGCCGGAACCATAAAGCAATTCTGCAATATCTTTAACACTAACAGTTAATTGTATCATTCA
>JAVEWC010000120.1:0-3464 GCA_034004745.1 Candidatus Izemoplasmatales bacterium
CAGCTGATGATTTATACGCTTACACCTTAGGAAAATCTCCTGCCATTTATACTTTACAGGCAGCACAATTCAAGGAAGTCTTATATTCCTCATTCTATGAAGAAAGTTTTGGCACTGAAAGAAACGTTCAAAAGAATAAATCTTTGAGAATGGATGAAATTCATGCAGTTGTAGCCAATTCAAAATCATATTATATCTACATGAAGAGTATGTACGAACAATACGGCATGACTTACCCTTATAAATCCTTCTTGGATTATGCTTATTCACAATACGGCACAAAAACTGAAACTGAATTGATGCAATATTTCATTGTATCAGAATTAAGACCTTATTATATCAATAGCGTCATCGATGAAGAAAATGTAGTTCAAGCTTTATATTCAATCGTTGAAGACAACTATAACAACTACTTCTCACTAGATGTAACTCAAATTTTGATTTATCTGGATTACAATGAAGACGGCAGACCAGACAATTACAATGATTATGTCGCTAATCTAACTCCGGAAGAAAACACTGCATTCCTATCGCAACTTGCGACATTAGAAACAACAATCAATGATTTTGAAGGTGACTTCAAGGCCTTGGTAACAGCCTATAAGAAAGCAACCAGAGAAGATGCAACTTGGGGAAGCTTCAAACAAGCGGGTATTCTACTTCTTACCGAAGAATTGAACATGCCTGATGAAGAAGATGAAAAAGTTACTCACTCCTTGCATTACAGCGGTAAATACGGTGTAAAAGACTCTTATGACCCTGACTTCACTTCTGCCTTGATTTCTCTATATGAAGAATATCGTTTGCCACAAAATCTTGAACTTGCAGAATTGAAATCGGATTTGGTTGTTACACAATTCGGACTACACCTGATCTTAGCTAAGAAAGGTGAAAACTTCGAACAATTCTCCGCTAAATATTTAAGTACGACTGAAGGTGCAGCTGCTTTCGACAGTGCCTCCTACAATGAATCCGATATGCCGACCGTTGAGCAACTCGAGCTGTATGCAACCTATAAGTTTTATTCAATGGTTTATGATTTGAGCAATGCTGACGTTGAGGATAAATATGGTATCACTGTTCCAAAGATTCCTGCCTCTGTTACAAAAGCACTTGATTTTTACTTTGAAGATGTTATCAATCAAGTCTATGTACTTGGCACAGCCAATATTGAAATTGCCAGATCAATGGCTAACGGAAACTTCCTTGGCAATGATTTGATCGATTGGGAAACTTCCGCAATCACGGCTAATCTTCAAACCATCGAAGACGCTTATTACGGTGCGGTATTATCTAAATATTTCGAATAAACAATATCAAAAATAAAACTGTTGGATTTTTTAAAACCCAACAGTTTTTTTTATTCAGACAGTTTGTGTTTATAATATCTTTCTCTTTCCAAGACACCGATAGGCCCTGTTAAATCGCCGTTTTCCACCAACTCAAGTTCTTCACCCAAAACGCAAGCTTTGGAATCGATGTTGTCGATGAAATGAATCATTAACGCTTCAGCGATATTCGGTTTTTTTGGTGAACCGAAGTTTCCGTAATAATGATGGGACAACATGATGTGCTGCAATAACATAACTTCTTCCGAATCGGAATAATTTAAATCTTTGGCAACTGCATCAAGCAAGGAAACACCCATGGAAATATGCCCAATCAGTTTACCCTTGATTGTATAATTGCTGCCCTCAAAAGAATCAAATTCATGAATCTTGCAGATGTCGTGCAAGATGATGCCGGAATACATCAAGTCCGCATTCAACCAATCATATACTTCTAGAAACCCTTTGGCCAATTTCAACATTGAATGTGTATGGTAGGCAAGTCCGGAAATATAGGCGTGATGAAATTTGGTGGCTGCCGGATAAAGATAAAAGTCTTCTTTATTATCAAGATAGATCTTTTCAGTCACGGCCTTTATCACCGGGTTTTTCAGGTTGGCTATTATTGACTCGATGTCTTTAACAATCTCGGACGTATTGATAGGTGCGTGATTATAAAAGAATTTCATCAATTTTTCTTTTTTTTCATCAGAAATATCGATTTCTGAGAGTTTTGTATATTCCAAGGCTTCCAAATGAACTTTCTCCTTGAATATTACGCCCTCAGTTTTAAAGAAATAAATCTTGTTCAAGGATAAGGTATCATCTTGTTTTAGTCTGACGATGACGCTTTCGTTATTTTCGGTCAAAACGGTAACCGGATAGGTTTCATAGGTCGAATCGTTTAGCTGCAAGACTTTTGCGAAAAAGTCATATTTTATACCGGCTTCAAACATTTCCCTCATCTCCCTTCTTAAATATATATGTGCCAATTGCTTTTAAATTATATTCAGATGTTTCCTTGACTAAAGTCGGGCTTGAAGAGATGAGAAGGCTATATTCTTCAGGTATGATGATTGTCTCTTCAATATCTCTTGGTTTAAATACCAACAACAAATTACAGGTGTCATTGTAATGAACCAATAACGATCCCGAGTTAAGACTGATACAGTCGGTTTTGGCTTCGAGGTCGCTGGCTGCCTTCAATTTAAAACAATTGAAGTTTTTTCTGATTTTGATTAATTCTCTGACAAATTTGATTTGTTCATCATGATTTTCCCGTAAAGTCCAATCGACCTTATTGATTTCATCTCCTGATATATATGAATTCTCATCAAGATTCTTGGTCCGGAAAAACTCTTGACCCGAATGCAAGAACGGTACTCCTTGCGATAAAATTACCATGGCTGTAGCCAAAAGTTGTTGCTTCCTGATTAAATCCAAATCATCAGTCATGAACAAGCATTTATCAAAGAAAGTCAAATTGTCATGGCATTCAACATAATTTATACTTTGAGCTGAGTATTTGAACATGAACCTATTTCTGGCGCTTCCCAGCACCATTTCCTTGACCAAATCCAGATTTTGAACATTACCTGTGGTATAGCCAGGTTCTTTCGGATTGAAGGTTGATCCTTTTATGGTTTCCCTGAATCTGTCATTAAAAAAGCCGATGGTAGGAATAACTTTTTTACTGGCCATATGAGCCATACGATCAGCGAGGTTTGATGTGTACATATTCCAGCCTTCGCCATAAACGATGATTTGCGGATTATAGTCATGCAACTCCTGAGCCAATTCATTCATTGTCTCATAATCAATCAAACCCATCAAGTCAAATCTGAACCCGTCTACCTTGTACTCGCTTGCCCAAAAATGGGTAGCGTCGATTATTAATTTTCGCATCATTTTTCTATGAGTTGCCAGGTCATTCGAACAACCGGAAACATTGGTATTGATTCCATTTCTATCGACATGATAGGCGTAACCTGGAACCAGTTTTTCCAAAGAAAAATTGAAGGAATCGTAGACATGATTATAAACTACATCCATGACCACGGAAATATTTTTTTCGTGCAACTTGTCAATCATCATTTTCAATTCATTGACTCTGGAATAAGCATCGTTTGGTTTTGT
>JAVEWC010000121.1:0-3459 GCA_034004745.1 Candidatus Izemoplasmatales bacterium
ATCATATAGCCGACCGTCATAAAGACTTTTCTTTTTCCCATTCGATCGGATAATGCCCCCATGGTCAATGTCGCCAATGTGGCTATAATCGCGCTGGATGCAACCATTATCGCAATGGCATTCGCATTGTAGGTTACGGTTTTATAGATATAGATATTCAAATACATGTTTTCTATCGTCCAAGCTATTTGCCCGATTAGGCCATAAATGATAAAAACAGACCAGATGCGTTTTGATAATTTTATGTTTTCTGTCATCGCGCACAATCTCCCTATTGGTTTTATTAATCTAAGTATAACACATGTCCAAATGAACTAAATATAACTAAATAATAAAAAATCATTTTCACAATCATAATAATTTTAAAATTTAAATATTTGAGCTTTAATTATAAAAGTAACATTTAATGGTGGGTACATCGGTTTGGATAGGAAGCCCCCACTTCGATTAAGTGGTGGGTAGTTCACTGTTAAAGTGTTGATTGCGACAATTCGTCTGTATTTTATAAAAAGCGAAAATAGTTTATTTTCATTTTCCGCTTGAAAAACCACTCAATGAGTGGTAAGATATCGCTTGAGAGGTGAAAAATATGGTTTTCAAAATTAAAGAAGCTCGAGCTGAATATAATATTACCCAAGAGGAACTTAGTGATTTGACAACAATTCCCAAACGAACAATAGAAAATTGGGAAAGCGGTACAAGGAAACCTAGCAAATGGGTGGAAAAGTTAGTTGACTCTTATTTAAGAAAATTTCCCAAAAACGATAGAGGTATTATCACGGAAAGAATTGGTACTTATGATATAAATCAAATAAAAGATTTATTGCTGACAATAACTTCAAAATATGACATTAGTAAAATTATATTGTTTGGATCATATGCTAAAGCAAAAGCCGATCCATTAAGTGACATAGATTTAGCTGTAGATGGTGATGTAAGAGGTTTAAATTTTTATGGTTTATTGGAAGAAATCAGCAATCTTTTCGTAAAAGATGTCGATGTATTGCTTATACCCGAAGTAGATCATGATTCGAAGTTAATGAAAGATATCTTAGAAGGGATTGTATTATATGAACGCTCGTGATATAAAAACATTAGAAAAAATCTCCTCACACATAAAAAAAATACAGATTTACATGAAAAATATTGACTCTCTTGATGATTTTGACAATAACTCCTTGGTGAAAGATGCAATCGTTTTTAACCTTCTTCAAATTGGTGAGTTATCGAATAAGAAATTGACTGATGAATTTAAGAAAAAACATGACACTATACCTTGGACACAAATTTATGGTTTGAGAAATCGTATTGTACATGACTATGATAATATTCATTCCATAACAGTTTATAATACGATCACGCAAGATTTATTAGAGTTAGATAAAGAGATTGAAATGTTATTGATCTAGATAATTTTATGCGAATTTCTAAAAGAAATATTTATTAAAATAAGGAGTATAAAATGAAAAAAATTATACTGCCAGTTCTTGCAGGTCTCTGTTAATTGACATTTGTTGGTTGTGGAAGTGGGACAGTTTCAACAACTGTTCAATCAACTACCGTTAACACCGAAACAACGACTAATGAAACTACGACCGCTGAGGCTTTATCTACAGTCACAACTACAAGTCAAATTAACGAAATCGAGGGAATAGATTTGAATAATTTAGAATATGTTCGCTGGTTTGGCAGAACGCTATATAACGATACTGAAAATTTAAAATATTTTTATTTTACTGCGAGCGGCTTTGAAGCGGCTTTTTATGGTACGGAATTAAAAGTTATTTTAAAAGCTTCCAATTATGAGTTGAATAAACAAGCTTATCTCGTAGTTTTTCTTGACGGAGAAGAAGACCCGACCAAGGCAGAAACATTAGTCTTGGACGAAGAAGAAAAAGAGTACACTTTGGCCAGCGGTTTAGAGTTAGGACTTCATTCAGTAAAATTGTTGAAAAGAAGTGAAGCCAGCGATTCTGTTGTGGCTTTAAAGAAAGTTTCAACTGATGGACATTTCACTGAAGTTAGTGAACCAAAAAACTTTAAAATTCAATTCATTGGCGATTCAACTTCGGTTGGATATGGCAATTTAGGTTCTTTGGCAGAACTTAAAACCACTGCCAATTCCGATGGATTGAGAGCTTATGCATATTTAACCGGTTATTTGCTTGATGCGGAAATTTCAATATTCTCAGCCAGCGGTTGGGGAGTATCCAGGGGATATAATACTGGCGGAAGTATTTCCGAGACGGAAAACATTCCGAATGCTTTTGATTATTATGCGATTGACAATACCAACAAGGTATTTACAGAAGCGGGTAAATGGGACCATGATAACTTTGTTCCGGACGTTATTGTGGTTAATATAGGCGTAAATGATTTTAACTCTGCCGGTTACGACGTAATGAACTCATTGGATAGAGTTGATTTGGAATATCAGTATTATCTTGATTACACTGCCTTTTTGATTAAATTAAATAATCTTTATCCGGATGCATTAATTATTGCGGCTTTTCGCTTCATCAATGTGCAAAGCGGTCTTGTCGATACAACTTTGGAAATCATCAATGAAGCCAATCGCTTGATTGGCGAAACAAAAGTTCATGCTTTTGAAGTTGAAGCGGCGGGGACTTTAGGAAATGATTACGGCTGCGACTATCATTCAAATATTGGAACCAATAAAAATATTGCTCAGAGTTTGGCTGAATTTGTCAATTCCCTGACAGGAAAAGAAATTATCAGAACGATGATTGATTAAAACTCATAAAAAGAAATACCCTGTAAAAGTCGTTATTAATAACGGTGCCTTTTACAGGGTATTTTATTTTAGCTTTATTGATTATGAGAATTTATCGTAGTAAACATTTTCTTCCTTGATTTCATGCTTGCCCAAGACTTTGATACAGGCATTGATCATACCTGGTGAACCGCATAGATAAGCTTCCGTATCGCTTAAATCTCCGGAATATTTATCGACGACATCGGTAATCAAGCCGATATCGCCTTCCCAGTTATCTTCTGGTAGAGGATCGGAAAGGGCAGGTATGTATTCAAAGTTAGGATATTCTTTGGCGAGTTGGACAAATTCTTCAGTATAGTAAAGATCTTTTTTTGATCTCGCCCCAAAGAAGTATTTAACTTTTCTTGGCATCCCCCTATCTTTAAGATAATGCAGGATTGATCTGATTGGTGCTTTGCCGGAACCTCCGGCAATACAGATGATATCTCGATTTGATTCTTCTCTTAAATAGAAACTGCCGTACGGTCCGGTAACGATAACTTTATCGCCTAATTCCAGAGCTCGATGAACGAAAGTAGTAGCTTTTCCCTTAGGGACCATTCTGATGATCAGTTCAATCTCATGAGTTATTTTTGGATTGGACGCAATCGAATAAGCTCTGATGATGTCAATTCCCGGAACCTTCAATTGAGCGTATTGACCAGGCTTGAATTCCATGGAAG
>JAVEWC010000122.1:0-3412 GCA_034004745.1 Candidatus Izemoplasmatales bacterium
TTATGACAAAAGAAAAAGCCCGAAAGAAACAAAATGGCTTTTCCTTATTCAATACTCTTTTTTTTATTTAAATTCGCTCATCCAAAGACCATGAAGATTGCAATATTCATAAACTTTAATTGCTTTTGTAAAGTCAACGAAGAATTCTGCATAAGGTTCTTCTTCAGGTTTAAAGGTCTTGATATAGTATTTATCACCGTTTTCAATAAAAATCCATTGAATGAAATGTTTTTCCAACATTGGATGTGGAACTGAACCAACTTTAACCGAAATCTGAAAATCATTGATTTTCTTAACTACCGGCAAGTGCTTCTCATTTCCTTCTTCCGTTTTCTTTGGTTGTAACAAAACCATTTCCTCGTCACAACAAACTAAAGTTGAGTTGACTGGATAGGTATAGCAAATTCTCTTGCATTTTTCGCAGAAATAAATGTTCATACAAAAATACCTCCTTATTTTATTAACTAAATATTATCACATACCGACTAATATTTAAAGACATAAAAATGAAATTCCCCAGTCTATTTTTCTAAAATAAGTAAAAAATATAGTATTAAGGCGATCGAACTTATGCTAAACACAAAAAGAAAAACAGAAACTCGTCAAGTATCGAGTTTCTGTCTTAATCTTTTTATTTAAATTTTAAACTTGCCTTGATTAAACTGTAGGCATTACAATTTCTTGCAATTCAGTTAAAATTTCATCAATTCTCGTTTTGTTAGCAGTTGTTAGATTTGTATAATCGAAACCAGCAACTTCATTGTCCACTGTATCAATGTAATCCAACAAGTCTTTAGCTATTTCTGGATATTCCGATAGATTATATTGTGCAAAGTAGGAAGTAGCAAGTAGAATGCCTGCTTCATCAATCAATACATCAATGTTGGCACGATTTCCACTAGTCATGTAACCGCTGTAAACGTCAAATGCAAAAGCGATTTGGAAGTAATTTGAATCATCTCCGTAAATTGCATCATAATCATCTGAATACAATGTTTCAAAAGCATTTGCATAATCTAGGAATACGTCTTCTTCATCCATGTAAGCAGCTAAACTTTGAATCAATTCATATTCTTCTTCCGTGGTATTAGCTAGGAATGCATCAATAGCAGTAACTAAACTTTGTACTTGTGTATAAGTTGCATCAGGAACTATTTCATTGATGAACTCTTTGTAAGCATCAATGAATAATCCTCTTACCTCGATGAAATCATCTTGAGAACGACCACTGATTACTGAATTCAATAGATATACGGCTTGATCCATAATCTTGAATTGATAATATTGACTGAAATAGTCATGTTCTTCCCAAACTGGATCATCTTGATCCCAGAATGTATCTTGCCAATCTTGTTGTTCAGCGATTAACAATAGAATTTCACCTTCAGAAGCAACGAATGCATCCAATAGATCTTCAAAAGCTTCTTCAAAGATTGCTTTTAATGCCATTGTTTTTTGGAATGACAAGAAGTTGACTTCGGTAATAGGTGCATCTTCATTTTCTGCCCAATAACTTTCCACCATATCCATATAATCATTGAACATTTCTTCTTTTTCAGCATCGGTGTAAACTGCTTCGATATTATCCAACAATTCTTCATTTTCTGCCAAGAAATCATCGAAATAAGTAATTACCAAAATTGCTACTTGAGCTTGAATCATTGCTTCAGAATCATCGCTGACTGCGATTGCTTTAAGTTCAGTAAAGAAGTCCAAATCAAAGTTTTCAATAAATTTCAAATATGCTTCAAATGATAATAACATTGTTCCGGCCATCTTTTCTGGGTTGGCAAGTTCACCAATTTGAACTTCTTCAACAGTTTCCAATAATCCAACAAATGAATTAAGAGTGTTGATAACCAAAACTAATTCTGATTGAGTCGGCATTGTTTGAGTAAGAATATTTACAATTTCATCCTTAACCAATACCAATTCTTCAACATTTAGATCTTCTGGGGAAGAAGTTTCAGAGAGATTGGCGATATTGGTGATTAAATCAGCAGTAACCATTTCTTCAATGCTCATAATGTATTCCATAACAACCAAAATTGTTTTGACTACATCTTCACTTGAAGCTGCGATTTGATCCTTTAAATCTTCCATGACTTGAATTTGATCATCTAACTCATCAATTCTATCTTGATAATAACCGTTATAATCCCAACCATTATCAATTTGTTCTTGGTAGTATTCTTTGTCATCTTCCAAAGATGCGATTTGATCATCAATTAAAT
This sequence comes from Candidatus Izemoplasmatales bacterium, assembly GCA_034004745.1. Taxonomy (GTDB): domain Bacteria; phylum Bacillota_I; class Bacilli_A; order Izemoplasmatales; family Hujiaoplasmataceae; genus UBA2289. The sequence continues at coordinate 2,235 of JAVEWC010000122.1, forward strand.
CAGGTAACATTGTTTTGACAAATGCAGAAATAACCGCTTCAACATTTGTGACACTTTCCATCATGGTGTCAATAGCAGCATAAGCTTCTTCAGGTCCGTCAATTTCAGTTTCAGTCATTGTTGTAATGGCATCAACCATAGCCTCAAATTCAGAAGCCAACATACCTTTGTTCACCAATTCTTCAGCGAATTCATCGCTAAGTGGTAACCCTGAAGTGGAAACAGCCAATTTCATAGCCGCTGTTTCTTCTGTTTTGTTTGCCATATAAGCGATTGATACGCTATGTTCTGAATCTTGCATTCCTCGTGGAGCATTGGTTACAACTGTGAAAACCAATCTGTCTCCGTCAAGTCCAGAAAAATCATATTCGTTTTTGCTTACGGATTTAACTTTTTCTCCGTCCACATAAACTATATATCCGTCTGCTTCGGCTACAGCGTCCCATTTCAGAATTTTACCCTCAATCCTGAGGTTTGTTGGGAAAGCGATTTGTTCATCATAGTTAACTTCAACGTCAGAACCGCCGTTGTTGTTACAAGCAACGAATCCCAATACTGCAAACATCATGATGAATAACATAAATAATTTTTTCATCTTATCCTCCTTTATTAGATAATAATATCTACTGCTAAAATAGCAGGTATAAATATTTATCTTTGATAATATTATATTACGAAAAACAAAACATTTAAACACATATGTAATATTTTTATGATAATTTGCTAATTGAAGGCACTAAAAGGTGTTTAGAACTGAAAAATCAAATAATTCTGATTTCTTCACTCAAAGAGATTGATTTTACTTTGAAATAATAATATATGTAACTCAATAGCAAACTAACAAATATCAAAACGTAAGAGAAAATGGTTATATAAACATCGGCAGTCATGTGTTTATAGTAGTCAAAAAACAGTAATACCTCTCTCAAGTATCTTGATAAAATAAAAACTTCAATGGTACCAACTATAATGAGACAACCAAATAGCACTAAGAACTCTTTAATTAAATTACTAAAATTGAATTTATCGGCTAAACCTAAAACTTTGATTTTCGAGTAATCATTTTTTAGAGAATAAAATTTTAAGAGCGTATTGTTGAAAACAACAAACATAAAACTTGAAACTATGAAAACTGTCAAAACTGTAAACAAGTCCAAAACGCTATATGACCTGGAAAT
>JAVEWC010000011.1:0-13238 GCA_034004745.1 Candidatus Izemoplasmatales bacterium
TCAATCACATATTTAATTTCAGTTTCACTTAGGACTTGACCCATCCTTTTTTTCTCAATAATGTCAACTACTCTCATTGATAACCCACCTCTAATATAGTAATAATATTATACACCATGAAATAATATATGTAAACTGAGGAAATGTAAACATTTTCATATCAAATTTCTTCGTTTTTATTCAGATTGTAGTATAATCATAGTGGTGATAAAATGACAGAGATTTACCTTTTGCGTCACGCAGAAACCGACGCCAACAAAAACTACATCGTCCAAGGCCGGATGGACAATCCCATCAATAAAACCGGCTTCGAACAAGCTCTTGCCGTCGGGAAGTACTTGAAAGAACAAAAAATCGTTTTTGATTTAGTGATATCTTCGCCACTGAAAAGAGCATTCAAAACTGCTGAATTAATCAATCGTGGCATGGTTGTATCCCGACCGATATTGATTGATAGAGATTTGATTGAAAGAAATTTCGGTGATTATGACGGGAAGAAGATAACTGACGACTACTATGAGTTGCAAAGAAAAGGTTTGATTCCCAATATGGAAACTGATGAAGAGTTAGAGGAAAGAGTAATGTCTACCTTGACGAAAATTGCGGAAAAACATGATGGCAAGCGACTTCTAGTCGTCACTCACTCTCACGTTATAAAAGCATTATTGCACCAACTTGTTGAAGGTTTTTCCTACATGGAATATCTTCATAACTGCTCTATGAATTGTTTGATATATGAAAACGGAAAATTTCAAATCACTTCCTGTAATTACGATCCGCTTGAAAAAAATAAGGCTTAATTCCTGTTTTAAGGAAATTAAGCCTTTTTTATTTAATTGTTTGGATAAGAACTACCGTTATAAGGATTGAAAGGTGATTCAGAATTCATCAGATCCTCAACTAATAAATCACGCATGAATTGACCGGTATAGGTTATATCTTCACCCAAAAGAAAATCAAAATCGCTCTTATCGAAAATGTAGTCAACTGCTCCCACAGTATAATATTGATCAAGAACAATCGGGGAACCGTTAATATAGACGGTATAGCCATCAAAGCTTAAGGAATCGTCGAAAACCGTATCATAAGGATTCTCCAAATAGAAATCTCTGATCTGCATGCCCGTCATTCTTGATGTTTTGATAACATTATCAAACGGATAAATGGTAATCATTTCTCCCATAGTGACATTTCCTTTTTCCATTGAAACCCTGAAACCGCCGTAATTGACAGCGCCAATGTCAATTCCCACGTAGTCCCTGATGACAGAAGCTCCCCATTGACCCAAATCATAACGATCAAAATCATATTCAGCGTAAGCTAAAACTTGGGACACATAAGAAACATAGTTAGTTTCGCTAGAAAAAACTTGAAGCATATCGGCAGTCTCGTTATCGTAATTTGATAGCGAACTTAGGTTATGTGTTTTGATGGTTACGCTTTGGATTTCTTTTGTCAAAGAATCGTAATTAATAAGCATTCTCGACATCAAGGAATATTGATTCGCAGATGTTTGGGCATAATACAAGTCGCTGCCCGGCCTTTCGATTACACCACTTTCAGTTTGGTGGGTGTGACCGTTAAACACAATATCCACTCGCGAGTTTCCGCTTAATTGAGCTAAGTTGTAATTCGTCCCGAATGAACCATATTCCATCCCGGAACCATAGTGAAGATAGACTGCGATTATATCGACAGCCTCCATTGTTCTTAAATGATAGGCATAATCTTCAATAACATCTATAGGATCCAAAAAGGTAATGTTTTCCACTCTAGATGCAGCAATCGATTCCATGACATTGCCGATTACCCCAATCACACCTACTTTAACACCATTAACTTCGGAGATGAAATACGGTGTGGTAAAATCAAGTGGTTCTTGGGTATCGGTATAGACAATATTCGCTGCCAATATCGGAAAATCGGCTTCACCGTTTTCCTGATTGCCATCTTTATATTCTTCTATTTTTTCGATGCCCCAATCAAATTCATGATTGCCGATGGTAAATCCATCCCAGCCGCCAATGTTCATGGCTTCAATCAAAGGTTTACCATAGTAATAATTTGAAATTGCCGTTCCTTGCAGCATATCGCCATTAGTCACAGCTATGACATGGTCATAATTGTTTTTCATATATTTAATTTCTGCATTGATATTGGCAAAAGCGTCAATATTTAAATAGGCTCCGCCATGAAAATCATTGATTGAATATAAATAGATATCTTGAAATCGATCATAGGTAACAGTGGTAGTGGTTTCAATAACTGATGTGGTCGCAGTCGTAATTGTAGTCGGCACGGTCACTTCTGTCGTTATATCAGTGGTTGTATCCTGGTTAATATAGGTAGTTGTGGTGTCTAAGTTAGTTGAATTCGTGGAGGTCAATTCATCACTTATCGTTGAAGATGAAGAATTAGGTAGAGTTGTTGTTTCCTTCGTGGTTGACAAACTGCAACCGAGTAACCCCATGAAAATCAGTAATGTTACAAAAACTAGAATTTTTTTCATCATGCTCTCCTTTGTCTAGCAAATTATTATTTTTATTTAACATTGAATATTATACATTAATTAGTTTCATTATGAAAGAAAAATTACCGCAAGGGGATTAACCCAAGCGGTAATTTTGAAATTATCGATTTGTTAAATCAAACCATAATGAGTTAAAGCTGCAATAATGGCTGTTTCTTTCAAGAATGTAAGTGGATCATCATTCATGTAATCGGTATTGACAAAGATGTAAGGATCTGCACTGAACGGGAATTGTGTTGCTAAATCTTCAAGTTCTGGTGTCAAGATGTTTCTGACAATCATTGAATCCAACACAGTATCTCTTTGGGTTGAATCGAGAGCGGCTACTGCATAGATATCGAAAGTTACAGTTGTAAAGTCCGATGCGCCAACTTGTTGAGTAGCAAGAATGAAATCACGAATTTCCGTTTTTGTTGTAACAGTTACAGCGTAAGTCGTAGCATCTTCAGCCAAAGCCGGAATCTTACCGGAAATGTTGGCGTTACCACGCATCATATTGTCAACTGTCACATGGATTGATGCACTCAGGAATATTTGATCAATATCACTACCGGTTAAAGCTGTAATTATTGAAGCGTCGAAGTTAGATGAGTAATCATTCAAACCAAGAACTTCAAAACCATCCAACATATAAATCAATTCTTGTTTTTCTATCGCTTCTTCGGATACAGTCGCGACTAATATATTTTCTCTGGCTGTAGTAGGAATTAACAAACTGGTGGTTCCAGGTAAATGATTTTCATCACCGCTAGCGGCATCCAAGAAATAATCAGATACGGTTGCGACCATGATATAAGAATCAAACAACACATTGTAATCAACCGCTTGGACATCGGCTACAGTAACATTGAAGGTATCAAAATCGAGATTGCTGATACCGAAGAGATTGACTGATGTCAACAATTTATCCAACTCTGAACTTTCTATAAAGGTCACATCTGAGTAAACAATTCTGATTGGATTTGCCAATTGATCTTGATCAGGAATTATCAAAGCTGATGAAGTTCCTAAAAGTTGGTTGGATACAGTAGCTTGCATACTTGCTGAAGCGAGTACAAGGGCTTTATTGTCGATAAAGACTTGTGGACTGATTTCCATTGTCAAACTATTTACATCTGTATATCCCATGGCAATCATTGCTTTGATAATCGCATTGATTTCTGCCTTTATGATAAATTCGTCAGGTAATACACCAATTTCAGTTATCAAGTCGGTTCCTAATTCATCTTGTTCCGGAACATATAATAAATCATCACTTAAATCTAACATTTGGTTAGTTATTGTTGCGTGCAAGATAGCTGATTCTAAGAATTCATAACGTTTAAGATCAGTATCGAGACTTGCAAAATTAAATTCATCGAACGAATCAAAACTTAAATCTTCAATATTGAATAATTCTACAGAATTGAAGAAATTACTTAATTCTGAGCTCGTGATATATGTGATATCAGTGTAATAAACTTTAATCGGATTAGCTAATTCATCTGTTTCCGGAGTTGTCAAAGCTGCTGTTGCATTAAGAATTTGAGTTGAGACTGTAGCTTGCATACTAGCAGATTCTAAAACCAGATCCGCATTATCGACGAATTTATTTGCATCAATTTCCATCAACAAACTGTTCACATCGGTATAACCCATCGCAATCATAGCTTTGATGATAGAATTAATTTCAGCCTTGATGACAAATTTATCTGGTAAGATGCCTACTTCCGTAATTAAATCTGTTCCTAATTCGTCTTGTTCAGGAACGTATAATAATGTGTCATCCAAATCCAGCAATTGATCGGTAATTGTTGCATGAAGAATCGCTGATTCTAAGAATTCATAACGTTTGACGTCTGTATCGAGGCTGGCAAAATTAAATTCATCGAACGAATCAAAACTTAAATCAGGAAGGTTAAATAATTTTATCGAAGTAAAGAAATTGCTGAGCTCTGAACTTGTTATATAGGTTACATCTGTGTAATAAACCTTTATGGAATTGCTTGTTTCATCAGTTTCCGGTATGGTTAATGCAGCTGTCGCTCCCAATATTTGTTCAGAAACGGTTGCTTGTAAACTAGCTGATTCCAATACCAAATCAGCATTATCAACAAATTTGTTCGCATCGATTTCTTGAGAAAGACTATCAACGTCAGTGTACCCCATCGCTACCATTGCGGCAATAATCGCTTTGACCTCACCCTTGATAATGAAAGTTGTAGGATTTACACCTCTAGTAACTTTAAGAGTAGTTCCTAATTCATCTTGTTCAGGGACATATAGCAAGGTATCGTCGACAGCCAATACTTGATCGGAAATAGTTGCGTGCAATATCGCAGATTCCAAAAGTTCAGTTCTTGTTGCATCAGTATTCAATACACTGAGGTCGAACTGTGAAAAACTGTCCGGATCAGTAATGTTGAGCAACTCTAAACCGTCCAATAGATTGGTCAGTTCATCTTCCGTGATAAATGGCACTGTATCAACAGTAATCAGGATAGCTTGGTCATCAATATCCGTTTCAGGCACGACTATTGTACTGACATTAATGATTTGATCAGAGATAGTGGCGTGGATAATGCCAGAATCCAATAACAAATCAAAGTTATCTGTAATAATGGTGATATCATCAAAATCAACATTGTTGAAATCAGTGATATTAATATGATACATAGCTCTTAATACTGCATAAACTTCGGCATTTACGATGTACTTTACACCTTCAATTTCGGTTATAATTGCCTGGTTTAATGCGTCATAGTTAGGGACAACCAACATACCGCCTAAAGATTTATCAAGACCGATGATGGTATCAGATAAAGTCGCATGAATAATTTTTGAGCTTAATAAAGTATTGACTTCAGCTTGATCGATATCGTCCCCAGCTAGATTTTCCAAACGATTGATATATGTGGCATCAAATTCAATGCCTTCAAAGCTTTCCAATTCAAAGACGCCGATAGCACTGAAAAGGTTTTTCAACTCTTCTTTTGATACTACAGCTAAATCAGCCTCATCTACAGCAATTGTGGTATTGACACTGTCTGGAATAACAAAACTAGAGGTGTCCATTGTATTGAAATAATTACCAACAGTTGCATAGAGAATATTGGAGGAGAAGAGAGTATCTATTTCAGTTTCAGTAAGATTGAGAATCTTATTCGGATCAAAGGTGGTTTCTTCATTTTCGGTGACAATTAAAAGCTTGACGGCCATAATTGTCGAAACCAACTCATCTTTAGTAAAATAATTTAAATCATCGTAAATGATATCCGGGAAAACTAGAGGCATATCACCTAAAGGTAATTCCTTTATAATATCTGTAACTGTTGCGCGAATTATGTATGAGTCAAAGAAAGTATTGATGGTTTCTTGATCCATATCGACTAATATGTCAATGTCGAGATTTTCAAAATCGACTGTATCAGAAACTTCCAATAATGCATTTAAAGCTTCCAGTATCTTTCTCAATTCCCCAGGATTTTCGCCAATGTCTTCCCAAGAAATACCGCTTGGAATCGTCAGCATATCAAGACCTTCTATTTGGGCATTTCCACTTAAAACATTGATTAAAGCCAAGGTTATCAATCTGGATTCTAGCAAAATCGTTAAATCAACTTTGGCAATTGCGGTAAGTGTAACTGTAATGTCTTCATTCATCAAGTCAGCAAAATCTACTTCTGCTTCGATGATTTCTGCGAAGATTTCACCTAAAGCCAAGAATTCGGCTTCGAGATCTAGATTTTCCGGGATAGTTATAATTAAAGCAAAATCGCCTTCACTGTCCGAAAGCATCGGGAACAATACTGTTTCAGTGATTAATAGAATGATATCTGATCCGGAAATATCAGCGAATAAATCTCTGACATTTTCTGGCGTAACTTCGATCTGTTCCAAAGAGCCTTCTCCGCCAATATATCCAGCACCATTCAAAATATCAAATAAGGCACCGGCTATACCGCCTAGAGTCGCGAGCTCCGCTTCAAAGTCAATAGTGCCGTCATAAAGTTCTTCAATAGTGACAGGCAATTCTTGGTCGTACTCAATGGATGCATACTCGATTGCCATTGGTAAAACTGCTATTACTAATTTCGAATTTGAAATTATCTCAAATATCTGTCTGATTTCATCACCTTGGATATCAGTCAATTCTTGGGTTTCTTGATATTCAGAAGCCATAAACACTTCCAAAGCTTCAGTCATAACCATCAATTCATAACGAAATGCTATGGTTTTTTCATTTTGTTCAAAAGAAAGGACCGTATCAAACAGATTGATGTGCATAGGAACTTGAACATCCTCATCAACCACAGATTTTACTTGAATTGCATTGGCCACTTTGACAAAGATATTGCTGTTATATTCTTCAACCATCTGATTAAGCAAATCTATGGCATCGGCAATTTCAAAATCCCCTGGCAACATTGGCTCATCTGTGCCATCACTTTCAGTGGTAGGTTCGCTTAAGAGGGAGAAACTAGCTTGATAAATATCTTGTCTATAAGCTAGATTCAACTCTTCAGTACCATCATTTTCTTCGGTAGATTCAGCGAATTCTTCCAGTAAAACAGACATGCTGCCAACAACGCTCATCATACCACCCAGCATAATCAGCATGATGAATATAGCCATCAAGCCATTGCCGGCACCAACCAAAGCTCCAAAACCGCGCATTTTATTTGCGCCTTTCTTGGTTTTGAAGAATATGATTCTAATAATAAAACATATGATTTTATAAATTATCAAAATAACAGTGAAATAAAGGACTGTCCAAACAATTTTCAAGACAAACATTGCTAGCCCGCTAGCCATTGTCATGAATTCAGGTGACATTTCCGAGAGATTGAACTCTTCACCAATAAAGAATTGGACAATGGAAAGGAAACTTTCTTCGAACGAGACAAATCCTGCTAAACTTGGATCGATAAAATCAGCCAAATATTGTCCTAGGAATGATAAATCCGTTTTCCAGAGAAAACCGACCGCTAAGTTCAGTGTAACAAAAAAGAGAATGTAAAATATTGCCATTGTTATCAATCTGAAAAGTGATTTTTTCAATCCGCTCAAGAAACCGCCGAGAATGGCAAAGCCCAAAACGATGTAAAAAATCAAATTCAGTGACAACAAGATGCCAAAGTCAAAAGCTAAAAAATACATAGTCTCACTTCCTTTCGAGTGTATATTATAACTTTATTATACTACAATATACGAGAATGCTATAAATGTGCGCTAAAAAAATATTTAATTTTCTCCTAAAAAACAGAATTATACAAATTTCTCATAATAATATATTATAAAGATGGTTTATCTACTAAAGTTAAATTACTTTCACAACATCCGGTTTTGGGTTATAATATGTTTGATAAAAAAGGTTGGTGAATGAATTGAAAAAATTTTTGATTTTCTCGGGAATCATCTTGATGACCTTATTTTTGGTCAGTTGTGACGTTTTCCACTTACCGTTTTTTGAAACTACTACGACCGAAAGAACAACTGTCAATCCTACGAGAATCAATGGTACCATTACATTTGAGGATGCGGATTATCAAGATCTTGCCCTCTATAATTCTTTGAACTATAATATTGAAGATGTTGAAGAATATAATGATTTACTTCTAACAACCAAAAATCATATCAGACTGGCAAATATCGTAGTCAATACCGTCATCTATAGTCAGAAGTATCCCTGGGGCCTTGAGACTGAAAGACAAGTTGTTTCACAAGGCTCGGGATTTGTTTTCTTGCAAGATGATGAGTACTTTTACGCTATCACAAACTTTCATGTTCTAGATAGTGAGTATAATGGTACCAAGACTGAAATCATGACATTTTCTGATACGAATTTTTCAGAAGCGGAAATTGTGACTTTCGATGAAACCCTGGACTTGGCCGTTCTCAAATTTTCGATAAATGAAAGAACCGACGTTACGGTTATTGATATATACGAAAGATTATATTATCAATTTATTCCCGGCGAACTGGTGTTCGCTGTCGGTAACCCAAGTTCGTTAAACAACAATGTTACTTTTGGAGAGTTTAAGTCGATGGAGACGCTAAAAGATGTAAATTTCAAAGTGATTTACCACGACGCAGCAATTGCCAACGGTTCATCAGGCGGAGCGTTGGTTGACGTTGACGGCAATTTATTGGGCGTCAACACCTGGGGATTAGAAGATAGCGATGAGTTTTCCTTTGCCATTCCCAATTACATTGTCTACATGTTCTTGATAAACAACGGAATCCTGGATTGATTTTCCAGGATTCCTTATTTGTTATTTGATTGTAAACTCTAATTCTTGAGATGGATAATGATTGAAGTTAAAGACAACTTTTGTTTTATCAACCGGTGCTTTTGACCTGATGTAAAAGGCAGTGCTTCCTCCATTCAAAGCTGAGGATTTAGGTCCAACCACTTCAATACCTTCTGCGGTTTCAACCGTAACTACTTCATTCGCATAATCAAGGACGTTCCCAAATTGATCGACCATTTTTACCACAATTCTTGTCATGTCATAGGTCAAATCATGATGCAATTGGTTTTTATCAGCCTCGATGATCATCTTGGCTTCCATCATATGTCCACGATAAACTGTCTTGACTAAATTATCAGCTAAATAACCTTCAAACTTAAAAATTGTCGGTGTCAACTCTTGATTGGCCAGGTATTTGGAAAATAAATTTATGGCATCGTCCATATTGATGATTTTCCTCATCATGAGGTTTAAAACTGTCAATTTATCTTTAAACGGCATATCAAAACCGTATTTGTTGAAGCTCAGCAAGACCTTCTTGATTTTCTTGGCATCTTTCTTTTTGTAAGGTTCATTCAATTCAATTTGCTTGCCAATCAAATCCTTGATAATGATAGGGGGATGTGGCATGTATTCATAATTATCCCTATCAGGGTAGATTGTGTCGATATAAACATCATTTTTGTAGATCTTGATGTATTCACAGTTCGTATAGACGACTATTTCCGGTAGTTTCAATAAATCAAAATCACCCGCAATCATATTGTTTGCGACAAACAAAACTACTTCTTCCTGGGGATTTTTCTGCGATTTATAAGGATAAGCTGCGTACTTTTCAATACGGTGTATATCCATTACCCCATGATGACAAATGTGATCATTGGAACCAAATTGGAAATGAGTGTTATAATCAGCCATACACCAACCGATAGCTCCCGAAATATTATCGTAATAATGATTATATTCAATAACATTTAAATGTCTGAGTGAATGCTCGATTCTTCTTTCTTGAGAATCGGCTTTTTTTGTGGGAAAGACATGGCCACCATATTCTGTGACTAAGTAAGGACTTCTGGACTTGGTAATGGCTTTTACTGCTTCCAATCCGTCATTTTCTCCGGTGTGGGAAAAATCGTTATAAGTATACACATCCTCAAGTAGGTTCGATTTTTTGAAGTTTCTGACCCCGCCGGTTTGTCTCGAAGGATCGATTTCTTTAGCCAAGGCATTGGTTTTTTGATAGAATTTATCGTCATCTTTTGACTCATTGATTCTTACACCCCATAAAACGATTGAAGGATGATTGAAGTGATGATCTATCATTATCGCTAAATTTTTCAAACTAAGTTCTTTAAAATGATCATTGCCGATATAATTCCATCCCGGAATTTCTTCAAGAACTAAAATGCCCAGTTCATCACAACGATTCAAGAAATGATCACTTTGCATATAGTGTGAGGTTCTAACAATGTTGACGCCTAGATTCTTAAGTATTTCAGCATCCATTTCCTGCATGCTTTTTGGGGCAGCATAACCGATATAAGGATATGATTGATGGCGGTTGAGACCCATTAGTTTAATCTTGTGGTTATTGAGTAAAAATCCAGTTTCAGTGAACATCATCGTTCTAAAGCCAAATTTTATTGTTATTTCATCGATAGTCAAACCATCGTTAATTAAGGATAGTTTGACATCATATAGGTTCGGGCTTTCAATATTCCAACGTTTGATATTGTTTACAGCTATGGAATAGATATTACTTCCAACAAATTTTTCTGAAAAAGCGTGATTGATGACTTCACTTTCTCGATCTTGGATCTTGACTTTTAAGCCAAACTCCCTGTCATTATCGTTAATTATCACCTTAATGTTAAGCATTATTGAAGTTTGGTCGATGACATTGATATCATCGCTAAATAGATGGGTTGTAATAAAATGAACTTGAGGTTTTTCAAGTAAAAATACTTCACGATAGATACCGCTATATGGAAGATAGTCGACTAAACCGCCAAATGGGGGAATATCTTTGATTTCATTGCCATCAACTATGACTTTCAAAATATTTTTGCCAATTTTTATATGTTTATTTACAGGAATCTCAAACGGAGTGTAGCCACCTTCATTAAGAAAAATTTCTTGATTGTTAAGATATACTTTGGCAGTAGTCATTACACCCATAAATTGAAGATAGTAGTGACTATTTTCATCTTTATTTTCGATTGTAAATTCTTTGAAATAAGTACCGATAATCTGTGATTCTTTTTCGTTGAAATTTGCTAAAGGTAATATGGTCATGGTATGAGGGATATTAACCGGTTCAAAATCACGGAAATCAAAAGTATCATTTAAATACTCTACTTTGAAGTCAGGTATAAAATACCAATTAAAATTAAGGCTTGTCAATTTTCTCATCATTCCACCTCTTTCAGATAATAAAGTCTTGAGCCAAAATCGCCCATTAATCTTATGGAATCGTTATAACCGGTCCCAATGTATTTCTGCTTTGGGATAAAACCATGGTTAACCAAAACATCTCCCTTGACAATCTGCATGTCGTTTTCGCTCTTGAACAAATAGCGATTCTTCAGGAGATGAAACAAAATTCCCTTGGCGTTGAGCTTGATTGGCAATGCGTGTTTGACCAGATGGCCAAAAGTGTCCAAAGAGAAATATTGCTCACGCTTTTCAATTTTGTAGGTCTTCTTCGCATCCAGCATTGGCAATGGAATTTTATCAAATTCAACTGTTGGTTTTTGTAAAATTTGGAAAAGGCCAAGAATCGCTTCTTTTTTATCTTTTGAAACAACTATCAGTTGCATTTCATTAGCTTCAAACGGGTTTTTCAAACGATAGAGCTCGCCAAATTGCAAGAGATTTCGATGCTTTTTATAGTAGTCTATCTGCTTTTTTATCACTGCAATTTCAAATTTAGTTAGTTGCGTAATGTCAAGTTCATAACCCAAGAGACCGAAACTAGAAATATTGAAGCGAGTTTCAAGCGGAGTTTTTCTTAACACCTGAGCCGAAGGTGTATCACTAACATGAGCTCCAACTACAGATTGTTTATATCCGTAATATGTACCATATTGAATGTAATAACGAGATAGAGCATCGGTATTGTCCGAAGTCCATATTTGCGGCATGTAATAAAGCATGCCCAAATCAAAGCGATTTCCACCACTAGCACAGGATTCGAATAGAATTTCCGGAAATTTTTCTGTTAATCTATTCAATAAGTCATAAAGCCCCAGAATGTACTTGTGTAGCAATTTGCCTTGGTTACTTGAAGATAAAGCATCGCTGTACAAATCAGAAAAATTACGGTTCATGTCCCATTTACAATACTTTATATTTGCCGAATAAAAAAGTTCGCTCAAAATATTGAATAGGTAGTCAACCACTTCTATCTTACCTAAATCCAAAATCAGCTGGTTTCGACCTAAACTAGGTTTAATTGCCGGATGTTTTATGGTCCAATCGGGATGCAAACGATAAAGGTCTGAATCTTCATTGACCATCTCCGGTTCTACCCAAATGCCAAAGTCCATGTTCATCTTATTGATTTTTTCTGCAAGTTTTGCAATACCTAACGGTAATTTCTTTTTGTTGACACGCCAATCGCCCAAACCTTGCAGATCATTATTCCTGCTTCCAAACCAACCATCATCCAAGACAAATAATTCAAGCCCTAATTTACTGGCTTTTTTCGCTAGTTTTAGAAGTTTTCTCTGAGAAAAGTCAAACATCGTCGCTTCCCAGTTATTAAACAAAACCGGACGATTTTTATCCTTAAAGTCCGGTTTAATCAGATGATTGTTGATGAGGTCGTGAAAATTTAAACTTAATCGATTGAACCCATCACAACTGAAAGTCATTATGGTTTCAGGTGTAGTGAATTGCTCGTTTGGTTTCAATTGCCAGTAGAAATCAAAGGAATTAATTCCCATTTGAACCCTAATCATATTATATGGGCTTCTTTCGACAATGGCTTCAAAACTAGAACTATAAACTAAGGAAAAGCCATAACAATTACCATTATTTTCAGTGGTATTTTCATTGTGAATGACAACAAGCGGATTATGGTCTGACGAAGAAACACCCTTTTTTGAATCTACTTTGATTATACCCGGATTAATTTTTTGCGAGTTTATTTGTCTTTCATTTATCCAAGTTCCATCAAAGGTCCTTAAACAATAATCATCGTTCGCAAAATCAAAATTCATACTCAAAGCTTTTTCTAGCATTACTTCATCATTACTTAAATTGCTTATGATAGCTCTACGGACTAAAATATCTTCATCTTCGTATAAAGAATAGAGTAAATCGATGCCGAGATTGAAGGTATTATCGATAAGATGAACAATCAGGGTTTCTGTAGAGTTATCTCTTGTCTCTGGCATTTCTTTGAACGAAGGCTTATTGCGAAGGATTTCATGTGATTTATACTTAAAATCTGTGATTCTCGAGCCATCAGA
>JAVEWC010000011.1:13338-15781 GCA_034004745.1 Candidatus Izemoplasmatales bacterium
AAAACGCCAACCAGATAAGCAAATGAAAATAAAAACAAATTGAAGTTAACATTCAAGACAAAAATCATCACAATTAAATATAAGATTAATGGAATCAACTGTAATAGGAAGGAACTTAGAACTTTTCCAAAGATTATTTCTCCAGTTTTAGGGGTATTAACGTGGTCTGGTATAAGATTACCTTCTTCTTTTTCAATGAATAAAGTTATTGAATGCATAATGACCGGGATTACAAAAAGCGTCAAGTAGACATATAATAATGGTTCTACTTCTGGAAAAAAGCCCATAGCCAAAGCAAAAACCATAGAAACAATCAATGTCATATGAATAATGCGGTATCTAGCAAAATTTTTAAAATCATGAATAATAATTTTTAAAATATTTTTCATATCTTCCCCTCTAGATTAATAATAGTCTTGTAGTTAATCTTGTTTATAGTCCTGACATTTCTAACTTTTTTTTCAGAAGCAAAAAGTTGTTCCATTTCAATATATTCAAGTTTGGATCCATTTTCATTATCAAATTCAATCTCAATGTTTTTCTTGCTAATTTTATTTATTGAGTCCGAACTCAATTTTGTTATTTTTTTCAGATAATCTACATAAAACACATTTTCATTTATGTAATTTACTTCTATGCAATTACCAATTACTATTATTTTACTCGTTTTACCCAAGATTGGCAAGATATCAAGGTAAATCAAACGTTTTTCTTCTTGAGAAAATCCTGTCATATCCAAATCCAATACGACTTTTGGTTCTTCTGTAACAATTAAGAATAGAAATATTAAAAGCAGTCTTTCGAGAATCTGATTATTTTTGGAAAGAACTTTAACATTATTCGTATTGAAGACTAATAAATGATCTAATTTCTTAAAACTTCTACTAATAAAAACATTTACGATTTTCTCAATTTTTAATCTGAATAATTTGGTCATTTTTTTGAGTTTTAACGCTATTTTATTATAATCTTGTAAATGAGTTGATATCAAAAAAAAGTCTTTAGGATAGATCAAGTTTTGATTTTCAACAACCAAATATGAAATTGAGGAGGCAGGTTCAAAATCTGCCAATTCAACTGACGGTTCTTTTGAGGAAGCACTTGTAGAATCATTTTTCGTCAGAATAAAGTCAACAAATCGCTTTAAATTGGCATAAACATCATCTTTTTTAAATATGGCCGTAGGGAAATTATAATATAGATTTTCAAAGACCATCATAATATCTTGAAAATAATCGATTTTATTATACAAATCAAATTTGATTTTGAATCTCTCAATTAAAGGTTCTACACAAAGTGAGGAGACAATTTTGCTAGCACATGCATCTTTTAAATGCAGCGACAACAATGTAAGAAATTTTTCATTTTCCTGATGTAATAAATATAAGTTATAAAATAGTTCGAAGAAAACACTATTTAAACTTTCCATAGAGCTGTAGTCTTTTCTTTGATTGAATAGATCAATTTGCGTGACTATAACATAATCCATAATAGCTACGAACAATTCTTCCTTATTGTTGAACCTATAATAGAAGCTGCCTTTGTTAATCCCGCTTTTCAGAATAATCTCGTTAGTTGATGCGAGACTATATGGTTTCTCCGAAAACTCTGCCAATGTAGCATTGAATAAGTCGTTATTTTCTAATAAAATAGCTGTTTTGTCTGAATATTTCATAAACTTCAACCTCTCTATACTATCTAGTATATACCGGGTAGTATAATAATTCAATATCAAATGAAAAAATTTCAAAAATAAAAAAAGTGGTCTTTACAGACCACCTGGCTAATAGTTTTATAGTTTAATGTTGGCTTTAAATTTCGTATTAAAGAAGTTTGCCAACTCAACTTTATCTTCTGGATTGTCAAAACCTTTAAAATCAACTATATATGTCTTTCTATCATTTGTTTGAATCATGAAGAAATCTGGAGCTCTTTTAACCGATTGCACCGTTGTGTAAAGAACACTACTGCTCTTCACATTGGTTACAATGAATTCTTCTTCTTTAAAAACGTATGTTTGTAACATGGGATTATCAACTAAAGGCGAACGCTTGAGCATTTTTGCTGTAGTTAATTTCTGCATACCTAAAGTTAAGACATAGTATACCAGTAATATTCCCAATAAAAGAGCTGCATATGACCATTGTTCCTCAATCGCCATGTAAGTAGCGAAACCCAAAGAAATAACTGTGATGACAATAAAATTCTTAATCATATAACTTCTTGCATAAAACTTATTGTACCTAAGGATTAAATCCTTATCATACATAGTGTTATTTACTATATTCATCCTAAAACTCCTTAAATACTAATTTTCTTAAACAATATTGGATATAGTCCTATTCCTGTAACTACTATTATAACATACCTGAGAAAATCAAGTAAACTAGCCGTAACACTTTGAAAAATTTGATCATCAACTAAATTTTCAGGGTTTACGATC
>JAVEWC010000012.1:0-10043 GCA_034004745.1 Candidatus Izemoplasmatales bacterium
GTATCAATCCAATGTGGAAATTCTGACAATGTTGAAGGCAAAACCAAATATTTCAGTTTTCCCAATCCTTCAAATCCCGACATTGTTGAAACCCCTTCAGGAATGTCAACCGTCTCTAGACTTCCATAAATATTGTCCAAGAACGGAATGTGAGTTACATGCTCTGGGAAGGAAATATGCAAGACGTCATAAGCTGAATTATAAAGGCTGCCAAATTGTGAATTATACAATTCAGAATTAATGACAAAACGCCCGTCAAGTTCTTTCAAACCAATAATTTGATTATCAAATTCATCTACTGAAGGATAGTTGATCCTTTCCGCATTTGTCAAGGTTTGGACTACTTCTTGATCAATAACGGTAAAATTGCTATATTCCAAAACATAATCATTAGGTTTGATAACGATGTCAATTACCAAGTCCTCCACCACATTTACCCAATAACTGCGGTTCGCATTGGTGAGGTACTTGCCATTGGCCTTGACGCTATAGACCATATTGTTTTCCGCCACGTCAAGTTTGAAGTGCAACAATTCCTGATCTTGAACCAGTGCAGGATATCCGTCAATAACCGTAGCCGGTCCATTGATGTTGATTGTAACGTTATGGTTGATGACATCCCTGGTCAAACTGTAAAATGTTAGACCGTTGTCAATGGCGAACTGATGAGCTGATGAACCTTCATAAGCATGAATTACCATCATGTCGCTTATAGGCATCGAGATGGTAGTATTCATGCCATAGAAATATGTATGAATTTTATACAAGGATAAACCTTCAAGCAAGAATGTTTCAGTTGCGGCATTAATCACCAATTCATGAACTTTTGAACCTTGTTTTAAGTCCAAATAGATGTCTTTAGCACTACCAAAATCAATTTTTCTCGTCAAACTATGATAACCATCCGTTGTTTGCTTACTTAAAACTGTCAAAGATGCAGGATAGATTATTTCTTCCATATTGGCAATCGGAATTCCGCTTATACCAATAAATTCAACGTTAGGGTAAATTTGTTCAATAGGTGCGGTTGAAAGCGCAATATCTCCGATGTACTCTATTCCATCAGGAACATAAATCTCTTTCAAGAAATAACAAGCATGAAATGCCCATCCTTCAAGAGTTTCAACCGTTTCCGGCAAGATTATCTTTTCCACACCGCTAGAAACGAAAGCCGATGCGCCGACAATCTTCAAATTTTCTGGGAAAACCACATTTTTCAAGGCTATACAACGGTCAAACATTCCCGCTGGTATTTTTTCCAAATCTTTTGGAAAAACCACCGACTCAAGTGCATAAGCACGTTTGAATGCTTCGACCCCAATAGTTTTGACATTGTCCGGAATCACTATCTCTTTTAAATTCTCAGCCTCATAAAAGGCAGTTTCAGGAATTTCCGTTACAACGCTGTTGAAGACAAAATATTCGAAACGAGCATTGGAAAAAGCTGATGAAGCTAGATGATAGACATTATTAGGCATAGTGAATGTCTCTAGAGAGTTATAAGGCAAGTACCACACCAAAGTGCTATAATCCTTTGTATATAAAACATCCATGAATATCGTGAATTGAGGATTACTAGCTGAGATTGTGACATTTTCAATTGCCTGACAACCCAAGAAGGCTTGATTGCCAATCGTCATCAAACTTTCACCAAAATAAATCGTATTCAAATTGAAAGCATACGAGAAGGCTGATGAATGAATATGCTCCAAGCCTTCTGGAAGAATCGCAGATTGAATGCCGCTATTGCCAAAAGCATTATTTCCAATAATCTTTAAGCTCGCTGGGAAAGTAAAGTTTTGCAAGGATATCGTATTATAAAAAGCATTTCTTCCCAATTCGGTAATTGTGCTTGGCAAGATTACAGAAGTCAAACTTGTGCTGGATTCAAAACTATGATCTGGCAAATATGAAAACAGTGTGCTTGTAATCTCAACTGACGTCAATGTCGGACAGGCTCCAAAAACAGCCTCACCCAAATTGACTACTCCAGCACCGACAGTTATAGAAATCACACCGTCCATATAAGCAAAAGCATAATCGCCAATGCTTACTACTGAATCTGGTATTACAAGTTCAGTGACATTATTGTTGAAGATAAAAGCGCCACCGCTGATTTCTACTACCGGTAAACCATAAATTTCATTAGGAACAGATACAACTCCCCCCGGTCCAAAATAAGAAAGAATCGTTACCGTATCATCACTATTGACTAGAAACTCATAATCATCAGGGAAAGTCGATTCTCCCACTTCGTATTTCGCATAAAGGGTAATGTCGGTATAAATAACTTCATTGGCAAAATCAAATCTCTCCAACAATGTTGCATCTTTATACCAGCCGGCAAAATAATGCCCGTCCAATAATGGTCGGTCATTAATATAGAAAGGCCTTCCTTCCGCAACATACTTAGGATCAATCGGACTACCCAAACCAGTATCAAGCGTTACTTGTCTCAAAGTAATAGTCATGGCATCATGTGCATTAGCCAAACCATAACCAAATAAACTATCTTTACCAAAAGTACCTAAATCTTCCGTACTCGCATAAAGATAACTGAGAATCATATCATTTGATTCAGCTAAATAATATGATTTTAATAATGCGATGACTCCCGCTACATATGGTGAAGAAAACGATGTTCCTGATACGCCACCATAAGTATTACCCATAATCGTCGTATAGATATCTTGACCAGGAGCGCTTATATCTACAAATCGGTTATAATTTGAAAATTGAGCCTTTTCCTTTATTGAAGTAGTCGCCCCTACAGATATCACTGAAGAAAAACTTGCCGGATAATTAAGGATTGGCAAGCCGTCGTTGCCGGCAGCCGCTACTACTATCACTCCCGCATTATAAGCATAATCACAAGCAGCTTCCACGATGGGATCGGCATATGATCCGCCCAAAGACATATTGATAATATCAGCACCACTATCAGTAGCGTAATATATAGCTTCTGCAATGGAATCACCACTAAACATACCTTCGTTATCAATGTTTGCCTTGATTACCATTAAATCAGCCTCAGGGGCAATGCCACTGATACCGATACTGTTATTTTGCGTTGCGGCAATCACTCCGGCAACCATCGTTCCATGGCCAACATCGTCTCCGACAAATTCAATCCCGACATTTTGAGATGAAGAATTGTAGGATAAAGGTGAAATATTCCCTTGGAATTCATCATGAGTCGATTCGATCCCCGTATCGATAACCGCGACCAAAACGCCATCACCCAAAGAATAAGACCAAGCATTATAGGCATCCAAATGATCAAGAGCAAATTGACTAGGTGCCTCAGGATCATTTATCACGACTTCTTGTGTGTAATAAAGGTAATTCCTTTGAAAATCAACCTTCTCTTTATAATATAAAGGTTGTGATGAATTATTTAAGTCGCCATAAAAAACCGCTATGCCATAGTCGGAAACTGATTTTAGCAACAATCCACTATCAAGAGCAATCTCCAGAGCCTCTTCATATGACTCAACCTGCAATAACCATTCATTTTCAATGTATTCCAATCTTTCTTCGCTCGGTGGTGAAGAATCAATTGGCTCCTCGAAATTGTTGAGTTGAGGAAGATTTATCCCCCCGAGTAACAACAAAAAGAGGGAAAAGCTAAATATAACTCCCGTAAATAATCTTTTTTTCATAAATTTTCCCTTTCTAAAAATTAATAATAATCCGTCAGTAAAAAAATTTGTTTATTACCAATTGTTATCTTAGTAAGGTATCAAGTTGCGAAATTCCTATTTATTTTTTTTAAATAATCACCCTTTCAATATATTTTAACTTTTCATTAAAATGTTCAAACAAAAAAATAATGACGTGGCATAATTTTGTGCGCCACGTCAGTGTTTTGCTATATATTGATATATTAGCATTTTTCTTAAAAATTGTATATAAACTAACATAAATTTTAAAATTATTTTTCGACTTACTACAATGTGAAGAATAACCCATGTAAACTTGGATTTACTATTATAATGATGAAATATCCGTGATATAATATAAAATAGACAATTTTTCAATGGAGATTTGCATATGGAAAATAATATCGCTAAAAACATTAAAAAACTCAGACTCGACAACAATCTCTCCCAAAAGGAATTTGGACAGATTTTTCACGTTACCAATTCTACTGTCAGTTATTGGGAAAAGGGTGAAAGAGAAATTGCTTCAGAAACACTGATAAAAATTGCCAGTTACTTCAATATCACACTAGATGATTTATATGGCACTACTAAACTTCTAAATAATGACTATCAAGCTGTTTATCGTTCCATCAAAGTTTATGATTTTTCTTCGGAAGCCAAAAATTATCATCTCTATATCCGCTTGTCTTATGTACTATTGACCATCCTGCTTAACTTGATATTTCCTGATAAAAGCTCAATCATCTTCATTTTCTTCATAATCTCAACCGTTATACTTTTTGGATATGACCTTTATGTACTGTTGATAACTCCTAATAAAAAAATAAAAACCTATAACGTCAGAATAAATAAAGAAATAAATTATGAAAGTTCATGGCCTGAGAAAAAAATCAAAAATTTCAAATTTCAAACCTTGTTAACTGCCATTTGGTCAATCCTCATGGTTTGGCTAATCTACCCTTTTGTTCATGTCGTTTTCTTCGAGGCAAGTCAAGATCCAACCATAATGAGTCATATCGGTTTTTTGATATTTTCAACGACTACTGCCTTCTTGATACTGATTGTTACGGATATAAGAACCAAAGAATATAAATTAGTGGTAAATACCAAAAATAGCCATTTCCGCTTTAATTACTTTTCGAACAAACTAGCATGGATTTTTAAATCTTTAATTTTCATCTATACTTTTCTATTTGTCAGTTTTTATGGAAGGAATTATTTTGATCATGATTTGGTGATTTGGATTATCTTCGTCTTAATCCCGTTATATTATCTGCATGGTTATTATATTATCTATGCAAAAATCAACTATTATAATAGTTTGAATTTAGTAATTGATTAAATATTTGACAAAGAGTTGAATTTCTTGACATTTCTAGAAATTCGCTTTTTTTTATCTTTTACTGCTTTAAAATGTAGATTAGAGAAATTGACAAAAAAAACATAAGGAGAATAAACCCATGCCCTACATCATTATCGCAATTATAATTATCTTGGCTTTAGGATTTTTTAAAACCGCTACAGGAAAAGGCATCCTCGGAGAACTTGACGTCAGAATGGTTCTTGGCAGTAATAAAGAACATCTCAACCACTTCGTCATCAATAACCTGACCTTTCATGACGGAAAAAAATCTGTCCAGATCGATCACATAGTCATCAATCCAAAAGGCATCTTCGTCATTGAAACCAAGAACTATGCCGGCAGAATCTACGGGAAAGAACATGACGATAACTGGACGCAAGTCTTGGCTTATGGTAAAGTCAAGAACTCGTTTTATTCACCCATCAAACAAAATCTCGGTCACATCTATTCCTTGAAACAAGTCTTGGGAAATGTTTATCCTTTTTATTCATATGTCGTCTTCACCAAAAAGGCCGATTTACAGATTACTTCTTTCGATACTACGGTAATCCCTTCTTATATCTTAAAAAGAACCATCAAGAAACAATCTTCAATCCAAACGCTATCTTCACAGGAAGTCAAACAAATATATGACCGACTCCTTGAACTGAAAAAGACTAATACGATTACCAAGAAAGAGCATGTCAAAAGCATCAATGAAAGAATCAAAAATCGTGAAACCAAATAAAAACAAAACAACTTGGAATGAAAAAAACCAAGTTGTTTTTATTTAATGAACTATTAATTTATGAATAAAATCTCAAGAACCATCGTTCAATGCGTCGATTATCATCTGATTTATCTGGGTTTCCCATTCAGCTGCGAATACCTCAGGAGTTACCAAACCTTCTTCAATTCTTGTCCAATAATCATTTTCATCATTGCCGACCCATTCCCAAAAAGCCTTATAACCAGGAAGCCATTTATCGGTATCTGGTTTGCCTTGAGGCAGTAATGCCAAGTTCTCTGCCAAACCTTCGATAAAGTAGGAAAAATCGTTTGCTTCAGCCCATACTTCCGGGTAATCAGCGATTGGATAACGGTCAAGATATAAATCGCCTCTGGCTTTCATCTCATCTAATCTTAGTAACCAACCTTCTTCACCAAAACTCATCCATTTAGCCAAGAGGTATGCTTCTTCCGGAAACTGAGTCAAAGACGAAACACATAAATAATCAAGAATCGTCGGTGGAAACTGACCAGCTGCGCCCCCAGGATATGGCCAGAATCCAACTTCTATACCATTCTTGCTATACATTTCTTCAATCATCCACATATTCCATGAACCATCAATTGCCAGTCCTACAAGCCCTTCATACCATGGCCAGATGTCACCGATTATCAACAACTCTTCTTCAGTATAATCTGCGACCACACGTTCTTGCATAAGAGCGAGTTTCAAATTATAAGCGTCAATCCAGGCTTGGGATGTGAAATTGAACTGTGTACCATCCCAAGTATTGTAGCCGACATCTGCGTCATCTTGCATCGGAAAAGTCGTTTCAAAATCCAACTGTCCGTACCAAGGTGATATTCCATAGACATAATCATTTTTACCTACTTGACGTATTTCTCTAGCCAAGGCGATAAATTCATTGTAATCCCAATCCTTGTCAGGAAGAGGAATATTATATGATTCCAAAAGAGTAATATTGATGTAGATTCCTTTGACGAATTGGAATGACGGCAGAGCGTAACGTTTACCGTCACCAAAAACTCCAGTAGCCGCGATATTGTCATAAACCAAATCCGTATCCGGATCATTGTCCCAATATTCGGATACATCCATCAACATGCCGTTGTAATATCCGGTCGGCACATTGTCAATCGCAAAGACATCCGGTAATAATCCCGCAACCAAAGCATTCAATAAATTACCGGTGAACTCAGCGCCGCTACCGCCGATATCAGTTCTTAACTCAACGTTGATATGAGGATATTTGACCATGAAAGCATCAATCAAGATTTGATTGATTTCGTCATTACCCCAATCCGCATAAGATAAATTGATGACGTCGGGTTTAGTGGTAGCTGTAGTAGGGACTCCTGAAGTAGTAGTCGTGAGCGTCGTTTGTTCATCTACTGTGGTAGTTAAACCTTCAGTAGTTATAGCTGATGTCAAATTGGTGGTTGTAGTGGCTTCGCCACAGGCAACCAACACAAAAGCAAATAACATTATTATAAATAAGGAAAGCATTTTTTTCATAAAGTCTCCTAACCCACCCTAAATTCTTAAGGCAGAATAAATTTCATGATTAAATTGTCGACTCTCTGATTATCAAGGAAACAGGAATCTTTTCGACTTTGACGATTTTTTCCTTTTTGCCTTCGATGATATCAAGCAGCTTCTTCGCAGCCGCTTCACCGATAGCTTGTTTATCCTGATAAATTGTTGAAAGAGCCGGTGTCAAATGTTTGGCAAAATAGTTGTCGTCGAAACCGATAACCGACACGTCTAAAGGAACCCTTAAACCATTATCCTCAAGGCATTTGATGACACCGATTGCCAGTTCATCCGAAAAGGCAAAAACAAAATCGGGTGCTTTTTCACTATTTTCCAAAATTTTCTTTGTGGCGTTATAACCGCCATTGAAGCCATAGGATTCAGCCTCACTATAGTAGTTTTCCTTAAACGATATACCATGTTTTCCTAGAGCCCATCTAAAAGCCTCCAAGCGCTCAAAATAAGCCCTGGAAGTCAAAGGCCCACTGACTGCAGAGAGTCTTTTCAAACCTTTTTCTATCGCATAATCCACGCCTTGTTCAATTCCCATACCGTCGTCAGAAATAACGGTAACCAAATTATCCATCACCATATCAACTGACACTGCCGGGATATCACTGTTTACAAGTTCAATAATATTAGGTTTATTGATATTTCCGGTAACGATCAAGACACCGTCAACCTTTTTTACCTTACACCATTTTAAATAAGACAATTCTTGTTCGCCAATCCGATTGACGATAAAGACGATTTCATAACCAAATCTTTCCACATAATTCTTGAAGTGCTGCAAGACACTGGAAAAGAAAGGATGTTCCAAACCAAAATGAGCGATATCGGAAAATACTATTCCCAAAACATAGCTCTTCTTCGCTTTTAAGATCCTGGCTGAAGAATCAGCCACAAAACCAATTTCTTTGACATACTTCAACACCCGTTCTCTAGTAGCTTGACTTACATTACCATTGCCGTGCAATATTTTTGAGATTGTCCCAGGTGAAAGATTCATCTCTTTAGCAACATCATAAATTGTTCTTTTCATCTTGTCCCCCTAAAAAATAATTCACTAACCATTATAGCATATTGAAAACATCAAATCTTCACTTGATAAAGGTATTGATAAATTGACATAACTATTAATGGAATTCCCCCATCTATAGTCAGGTGGGCAAGTCCCACCTGACTTATAGTTTTGGAGGCCCATATGATGGGATATGAGAAAAGGTTTTATTTTCTCAAATTATTGTTTTTAAATAACTTCGTTTATAGTCAATGTTCTTTCATAAATTGTTTCATTGCCGAACGCATCAGTGACTGTATAAGTCAAAGTAAAGATTCCTGCAACCGCTGTATCAACAGTATATAATCCTGTTTCAGAATCATAAGTCACTAAACCTTCTGTAGCTGAAGTAATCATATAGGTTGGAAGTTTTGATACATCGCCAACGATAACGCCAGTTGTTGGATTAAAGACATCGCCTTGATTGATAACTGCATCCGCTACTGAAATTCTTGGAGCGACTGTGTCATTTACATAACCTAGCATTTCAATGCTGACATCATCGAAGTAAACCGCTGTAGCTGCGCTTCTTGAAGGATTAGCCGCATCAATCAAACCAAGGAAGAAGCCTAGCTTGACTTTGCCTTGTGACCTTAAATTATTGACAAGGATAACTTCATAGTAAACCCATTCGGTAGAGATGGAGACGGTCTTATTGGATAAAACAGCCCAGTTGGTATTTTCTTGAAGTTGAACTGCTATATCTCTAGCCACATCAGCCTTTGCCCAGAAACTGAACTTGTACATTGCGCCAAATTCAGAAACAAATCCTGGTTGATTCATTTGATGGAATTGTACCCCATGAGGAACAGTACCAACATTGGTAACGTTAATCTTCACTACTGTACCGTCTCTGTCAGCTACGAACTGAGCTGCATCAACGACGCCGCCACTAGAGGTCTTTAATGTCCAACCCTGATTGTTATCATCTGTAGTAATCGGAGTTTGTGCCTCAAAGTCAGGATCAATTAAAGTTATTCTTGTATCTACTGCTTCAGTGTCAAGTATAACGTTTACTGTTCTTGTATAAGTAGTGGTATTTCTTGAAGAATCCGTCAAGGAATATTCGACCGTATAAATTCCCGGAGTTGAAGTGTCGACATTATTGGATAAAACTTTAATATGAGATAAGGTCAAACTTCTGTCTTGATTATCCCATGGTTTCAAACCAATCATTGGATCAAAATCATTGCCCTGGATAATATAGTAATCGCCTTTACCTAAAATCTTAGGTGCTTCAGTATCAGCGCTCAAAGCATAGATGCGATCGACTGCGATATCGTCGAGATAAACAGTAGTCGGTGCGGATTCGATACCGTGAATATTACCGGCAAAGAATGCGAACTTAACATTTGTTTTGGTAGCTTGAGTATGAGTGTATTCAAAAGTATAAGTTTGCCATTCCGTTCCAAGTTCAAAGATAGCTGAAACTGTGGTCATACCACTTGCTTCCAAATTCATTTGCAATAATCTTGGTTCATCAGCTTTGGCTTGGAAAGTGAATAAATAAGTTTCGCCTTGATTCAAAACCCGATTTTGCAAATAGAACTGGGTGCCATAAAATGCTTCCCAAGTGTTGTAAACATCAATTGTTGCGACCCCGCCTTCAATAACGGTGGTATGAACTCCACTGCCTTTCCAGCCCCAGCCAGTATCTGCTGGTTCTGGAATTGCAACCAATTGATCGGTTGT
>JAVEWC010000012.1:10143-15743 GCA_034004745.1 Candidatus Izemoplasmatales bacterium
AGTTGAACTGCGATATCTCTAGCAACATCAGCTTTTGCCCAGAATGTGAAGCGATAGATTGCTCCATATTCAGATACAAATCCTGGTTGATTCATCTGATGGAATTGGATTCCGTGAGGAACTGTACCAACATTGGAAACAGCGATCTTAACTACTGTGCCACCTCTGTCGGCCACAAATTCTGCTGGGCTGACTACGCCACCACTGGAAGTCTTCAATGTCCAACCTTGGTTGTTATCGTCGGTAGTGATCGGAGTTTGCAGTTCAAAATCAGGGTCGATAAAGGTAATTCTTGTATCATCTGCTTCCACTTCGCTAATAACAGTGACTGTTCTTGAATATAGACCAGTATTTCCTGAAGTGTCAGTCAATGAATATTCGACTGTATAAACCCCTTCTACCGAAGTATCAACAGTATTGGAAACAATTACGATATCGTCAACTGTCAAAGTCTTATCGACATGATCATAGACCTTTAATCCCATTAAAGGATCAAAATCGTTATCGGCGATGATTATGTAATCTTCGACTCCCCAAATTTGTGGAGCGGTAATATCTTCTGAAAGTTCGGAGATAACGCCAATATTTACATCATCCAAATAAACTTTGGTAGGTGCGGAAACACCGTGAATATTACCGGCGAAGAAACCGAACTTGATTGCTGAATTTGTTGCTGCATTATGTGCATATTCGAAAGTAAAGGTTTGCCACTCTGTAGTCAGTTCAAATACAGCCGCTACAGTGGTAAAGCCTGCTCCTTCCAATTGTACTTGCAAAAGTCTAGGTGTATCGGCTTTTGCCTTAAAGGTAATTTGATAGATTTGACCTTCTGTCAAAACGCGGTTTTGTTGATAGAATTGAGTACCATAGAACAATCTCCAGGTATCATATACATCTATTACAGCTACGCCGCCTTGAATGTAAGTCATGAAGTTGCCACTTCCATGCCATCCCCAACCATCCATTGCCGGTTGTGGATAAGGAACCAATTGTTCCTTGGAAAAATCACCATTTTCGACAAAGAAGGATGATGTCATGATTTCAGAAACCACTTTGACAGTTCGGTTGACAACTGTAGTGTTTCCAGAAGCATCAGCCAGGGTATAAGTTACTGTATATTCGCCTAAAGTGTTGACATCAACACCTTCAACGCCAGTAATTACTAAATCGTCAAGTGATAAAGTATAATCTTGATTTTCTGTGAAAGATACTCCTGCTAATGGATCAAATACTGAACCAACAAGAACTTCTAATGGTCCAACGCCCAATAAGACTGGCGCTTGTGTATCCGCTGGAGTTTCTACTTCTTCGACTCTGACATAATCCAGATAATAAGTGGTAACTACTTCAGAGCCATTGACATTACCGGCAAAGAAAGCAAATTTACCGGTTCCATCGATAGTTGGAGCGAATTGATAGTGATCAAAGGTAAATTCTTGCCATTCTGTCGTCATGTCATAAACTTTGTCGAACATTCTCGCTCCACCAATACCATTTTCAAGTACTAATTCTAGTGGTCTAGCTGCGTCAGCTCTGACCTTGAAACTGATGCGGTAGGTCTTGCCTTGTTCAACAGTTCTATTCAATAGATAGAATTGTGTACCATAAGTAACGGTTCCGACGGTAAGAATTTCAATCTTGGCCATGCCATCGGAAATTTCAGCTGTCATCGTACCAGTGTTGCCATGCCATCCCCAATTAACAGGATCATTTCTGTTTTCAGCTGCTTTGGCAACATCAACGGTAAATTCACCGTTAGGAATAATCCATCTCGATGCATAAACAGTGATGATACGGTCAAGGGAAGTTGTATTACCCGCTGAATCGCTGACTGTGTAAGTTAAGGTGTAAACACCCTGTGTTTCCATATCGACGGTACCATCGATTTCAATTTCCGAGGTAAGGATACCGTCAGTGTCATCAACAGCCATTACCCCTGCCAATGGATCAAAAACTTCTCCAAAGAACAGTGTTTGGTCATTGACACCAAAGAATACTGGAGCTGTAGTATCAGGCGCTTCAGTCGTCGGTGCCACTGTTGTCGGAGCCACTGTTGTCGGCGCTACTGTTGTTGGCGCTACTGTTGTCGGTGCTACAGTAGTTGGTGCGACTGTAGTAGGAGCGACTGTAGTAGGACCTACTGTTGTTGGTGCTGCCGTAGTCGGTGCTGCCGTTGTTGGAGCGGCAGTTGTCGGTGCGACGGTTGTAGGTGCCAAAGTGGTCACGCCACCGCAAGCAACTAACAAAAGCGTCGCAAAGATCAATGTTGCAAAAATTAATAACTTTTTCATATTTCCTCCTTAAAATCTATATTTTTTATACTTTCCTTTAAGTATCTAAGCACTAATTGTTGATTTGAATATGAACGATATCATAATATAGAACCAATGTACTTCCGTTTGAAAGTGTCGTTTCCAGATATGGCAGAAGGTATACGTCTCCTGGAGAAGTAGCTCCGGTTATTGAGTTTTTAGTTCCGAAGGTAATACCGGTCTCTTCACCCGAAAGCATGATGAATTCAAATGGGAATGGATAATTGAAATCAGCTCTATTGCCAAACCTTCCCATAATTTGAATTGTGGTAGGTATGGAAATAGAATAAACGAATTCAGTCTGTGGTACCCAAAACTCAATCAATTCTTCCGATATCCAACTTGAGTAATCAGTGGTTATTCCCCCCACACCCAAGTGGATTTGATTATAAAAATCAGTTGGGTTGTTCAGTGTCCACGGCCAAACGGTAATCGCACGATGTTGCAATTCAGTAAGGATTTCTTTGGTAACCGGCAAGAAGTACGGATTCAAGGTCGTCTTCAAAGGTACGATTTGATTGATGGTAGCGGAGATGCTGGAATTTACATTCATATCATTCAATAATCCCGAATTCAATAAACCAACGGATATTTCCGGTAAAACATCTCTCATGATTGTCGCTTGAGCTGGATGGAAAGTGATGACCACAGCTTGATCAAAGAAATCATATTCTTCAATGAGAGTTCTAAGTGCCGCGACAATATTGGCATTTGTACTCTTGATTTCGATAAAGATTATCACTTCTTCACCCTTGAACCTGATGAAATAATCTTCCAGGGTCGGAACCGGAATTCCTGGGAAAGTTCCAAAATTGTCAATGATTGTCAGTTCTCTAACTTGTGCCAATGTCGATTCTTCTATTGTCAAAGTTCCGGAAGCTGTTCTGGTGGTAGTAGAATCATGCATCACCACAATTTCATTATCTGTAGTTAAATAAATATCTAGTTCTATAACATCAGCTCCGGCTTCATAAGCCATCCATGAGCCTTCTACCGTATTTTCCGGGGCCTGAGACGGCATACCGCGATGACCGATGATAAGAGGTAAACGCATTAAAGAATTTTCTGGGAATGTATTAAATATTTGATAGACGTTTAGAACGTCATGATTTACCAATCCGTTCGCTCCGGAAACGATTGCTTGATAAACGGATTCATCTTCCTTGTTTTCCGTATTGACCCAGACCGTAACCAATCGCTTTTGTAGATATTCGACATTATGTCTGGAGGCATATTCGACCGGTAACAATACCGCTACTGCTCCAGCCATATTAGTTTCATTCCTGATCAACAATAAGTCTGAATCACTTAAAAAAGGTTTTGCCGGATCATAGTTGATTTGATAAACACCCCTGATTAAATCATATTGACTTCTAGCTCTTTCGATTGCCGAAGCATTGGTAGAAATCAAGAAAGCATCCCTTACACCAAAATCACTTAACTGAACCGCCAGATTCTGTGCAACGAAAGGTAAGGTCGTCCTAAATGCCGGTATTGTTCTATCCTTGGTAAGTTCCAAAATATCAATAAAAGTCAATAAAACCTCACTGGAATTATTGATGGCACTCAAGGCTGGATTGATATCGAATAGTGCAGTTGTAGGTCTTATGTCTTCTTTCAGCAAGTCAATATCGGCTTGAGTTTCAATGTTTTGCAAAACTGTCGGTGCATTGATGATATTAGTCGGAGCAGTATAAACTTGAGCGATATTTTGATATTCAATGGTAGTATAATCGATATAACTTTCCGGTATCCTAATTTCAAAATTATTATAAATTGCTCTAACACCACTTGCTTGCATACCGATATGACCGTTACTGTAATCACGGGCATTCTTATATTCTATCTGTAATTCATCATCGATATATTCTTTGGCAACGGCGCTAAACAAATCAATTTTCAAACGATAGATTTTCTCTGGATCGATATTTTCTTTATATGCAACAGTCGAAGGAACGTTCCATTGCCCATTGATGGCTTTAGCAAATTCAACGCCATTGGTAGCCGTAGCACCTTGACGAATTGCCATCTGGAAATAATTGTCGGTTGAATAACGATACATTACCGAAGCCCATCTTGTTTCTTCCACAGCCGTTAAAATCGTAAAATCAACTTCGATGATATAGTTCTTGAAACCTTTAAGAAAATCCGGCAACAAAACTCTGGTTGGATCGGCAATATCCGGAGAATCAACGAATAGATACCCATTCTTGATACCGGTAGATCCGCCATTGATGGTGGCGATGGTATGATCTTCAGGAATCGGTCCGTCAGGAAGTTCTGAATAGCTCATTGTATAAACCAGATAATCGGTATCGAGTTCATTCTTAGCGAACACATAAACCATGAAGGTAGCTTCTTCGTAGGTAAAATCAAAGGTATGCATTCCCACAGTATTGGCAGTCAATTGCCCTTCAGAAATGTCCAAGCCATCTGAGAGGTTGGAGATGACGCCATCAGCCAAAGTAACAGTCGCATCCAATGCTCTATAGGTATAATCAGACAAAAGTATAGGTTCAGAGGTATTCATGAAAATATATGGTTTGGATGCAGAAACATATAATTCCACTGGAACAACCCCTGTGGTCGTAGTTTCAGTGGTGGTTTCTGTAGTTGTAGTGATGGTTGTTGGTGCTTGAGTCGTAGGCACAGCTGTTGTTGGAACAGCTGTTGATGGAGCTTGAGTCGTAGGTTGAATGGTTGTCGGGGCGTTAGTTGTTGGCGCTAAAGTTGTTGAATCGGTCAAAAGCGTCGTTATTGAGCCAGTTGTCTCTCCCCCACACGCTACAAGCAACATCATGCTCGCAACTAACATTGATAATATCAATAATTTTTTCATATCTTCTCCCTCGTTTTCGATCATATTTTGACTTATTATAATTTTCACCCTATTTATTTTTTGTTTGGTGTTAAATTCATTTTTAATCAAGGCTATATTGTCCACGTCAATTCTCCTAGAGATTATTCAAGTTTTTTGAGCTTTTGAACAAACGCAATAAAAAATCAAAATTCAAACTCTTGATTTAATCTACTTACTTTGGCACATGACATTTAAACAGTTTAGGAAACCGGTTTCTTAAATATACCTTGATTATAAATTTAAGATTTTTATTTGTCAATAGACAAGCATATATTTTTTATACATGTATCTTTTTACATATGAATCATCTCTTATAAATAAAAGGAAAACTGATGGTGTTTGCATCAATTTTCCTTTAAACAACCTTATAATATCTCATCAATCAATTTTTTCTTCTTGACTTCGTATTCTTCTTTACTGATATGACC
>JAVEWC010000123.1:0-3345 GCA_034004745.1 Candidatus Izemoplasmatales bacterium
TAATACTTATTTAAATTTCTAACTTCGATAATACTCATAATCAATCACAGCTTTCATGTGTAAAGTTAGATAAATAATACCATTATCCAGCGTTTATTTCAATTGATAAAGAAAAAACCCTTTACTCAGGGTTTTGATTTTTAACTTTACATTTTACATGATTCGCTTCATACTTGAGCCAGAAAAATCCAACGATCAAAAGTACTAGAGCTAGTAATTTGTATGGCAGACCAGCTAGTGGCAATACGGCCACCGCAAAGGTAATGCCGATTGTGGAAAAGAAGGCAATAACGCAAGGAGTACACCCATAGGTAAGCATACCGAAGATAACAGCGAAACTTGACATGAATGAACCTTTGCCTTCTTTACCGGTAAGTTTAACCATAGCAGTTGAGACATTCCACATAAAGGCACTGACAAACGCCATAATGAGATTCAGGATAATATTGCCAATGACCAGGAACATACCATATTGTTCATTCATCTCCACGTAGCCTATATTCAGTTGATCCAATAAAGTGTAAAGGCCAATGAAAACTAAAAAGACAATCGCGCCTTGAATTAAATATCTTTTTTCTTTCTGCATAAGCAATATTGTTTGAAACATTTGCCCATCACCCCATTTTCAATAATATTATATCACGGCTCGCTAATAGCTATAACCAAAATGCTTTCTGGCCGAAAAAATAAGCGACCGGGTCGCTTATTCTTTACTGCTCGTCTTTAATTTGTCTGTCGATGTTTTTGATTCTTTGTTCCAAAAGCTCTTTCTCCCTCAACAGGTCATCTTTTGTCTCTTTGATGGGCGACTGATATCTTCCGTAACCAAATCCACGATTACAAATACCCATCTTTCTACCTGTCATGGTTCCAAAACCTTGTGGTCCAGTTGCATCTCTTCTCGGCATAATTTCACCTCCGTTTTTGACATATGTCAATAACTCTATTTAAATTATACCACCTGCAAGATATTTGTCAACTACTCTCTATAAAAAGGCATTGACATACATCTAGGGCCCCCTCTGCCTCTGGAAAGTTCACTGGATGGCATCTTGTGAATCTTAATTCCATGCTTTTCCAATAGTTTATTGGTAATATGATTTCTTTCGTAAACAATTACTTCTCCCGGCCTGATGACAATCGTGTTGGCTCCATCGTTCCATTGTTCCCTATCGCTCGCGACAGGATCATCATCACCACCACACGGAATCAGAGTTATCGTTCTTTCTAGATATTTAGACAATATTTCATCTAATTTTCCCTCAATTGGCAAAACATTCAATTTATTCTTTTGAGTTAACGATCTTGTTATTTCATATGCCTTTATTTGGTGTCTTAGTTCTTGATGAATCAAAAACTTGTCGTAATCTACCTGCGTAAAAACTGTATCCAGATGCATGAAAGCACGACTTTTGGGTATATCAAACGCCAAAACAATCTCATAGTTTGTTTTATTGAAATAAAAGAGATTTTTCGCTAGTCTTTCAATCGCAGCCGGGTGGGTTCTTTCGGATACGCCTACAGCGAGTATTTTATCCGATAAAACCAAGATATCTCCGCCTTCAAGCGTTGGAACCATTTGCCGATTGTAAAAATGTGGTATATCGGCATTACCATATTTTGGATGATATTTAAAAATATACTCACCATATATCGTTTCCCTTGATCTTGTCACGGAAAACATCTTGGAGATTGAAACGCCATTGTTTATAATTGAAAATGGGTCTCTGGTGAAGTATAGATTAGGCATTGGGTCAGTAACAAAAGGATAATCCCTGATATAATCCGATAAAGTTCTTTTGGTAAAGTTTGGAACTTCATCTTTTCTGATTCCGGCCATCGTGACGCTGATCATATCTTTTGTTTTCTTCATTGACTTCAAATAACGGAAAATTAAAGTCTTCAAAGTATCGCTGGTTATGGAAGCTTCTTCAATGAACTGATTGATAAAACGTTCCTTAATCTCGATTGAACTGTCCAAAGCTTCAGCCACTAAATCTACCAAATACAAAACTTCAACGCCATTTGCACGGAATATATCCGCAAAGGCGTCATGTTCTTTTTGGGCTAAATCCAACCAAGGTATATCATCAAAAAGAAGTTGATTGAGCCATTTAGGCGTTAAATTTTCCAGCTCTCTTCCCGGTCTGTGCAGTAATACTTTTTTCAATTCTCCGATTTCAGACTTAATATTCAATAAATTCATAAAGTCCCTCCTTTATTCTTTAGGTTTGAATTCCGCTGTAAAATGCCTTAGGATCGGCGACTCGTAAACAAAATCTAAACCTTTAAGTTGTGGCCCTTTTTTAGCTACTTCAATCAAACACTCGGCTACATAATTCAAGTGTTCCAAAGTATAAGTTCTTCTAGGTATTGTAAGCCTCAAGAATTCTTTATCGGCTTTAAGGTTTTCATGAGTGTCAGGATCTCTTCCCAGTAACAGTGATCCAATTTCAACTGCCCTTATTCCACCCTCAAGATATAATTCATTGCAGACTACTTGTGCAGGAAATTGATCAAAAGGTATTTGTGGACAAATTGCTCCACAATCGACAAATACTGCGTGACCTCCAGTAGGATACTGGATAGGCACACCTCCAGCTCGTAATTTGTCACCAAGATATCTGATTTCATCCAAGCGATATTGTAAATAATCTTCTTCCAACGCTTCTTTCAGCCCTACAGCCAAAGCGTCCATATCTCTACCCGATAAACCGCCATAGGTTGGAAAACCTTCCATCGGAATCACTCTAACCTGACAAAGTCTGAAAAATTCTTCATTATCTTTAATTGCAATCAGACCGCCAATGTTGACCAATCCGTCTTTTTTACTGCTCATTAAGAACACATCTGCCAAATCGAAAGTTTCTCTTGCAATTTCTTTTACTGTTTTATTTTGATAACCAACTTCTCTTAATTTGATGAAATATGCATTTTCCGCATATCTAGCACCATCAATCACTACAGGAATTCCATTTGTTTTGGCGATTCGGTGAACTTCTTTCATATTCTTCAAGGAAACTGGCTGCCCGCCTGCCGAGTTATTGGTAATGGTCATGATGATGGCTGCGACATTTTCTTTACCTTTTTCCTTGATTAAAGATTCTAACTTCAATATATCAAAATTGCCCTTGAAAGGATAATCCAATTCCAAATCAAAACATTCTTTACAGACGCAGTCAATTGCTCTACCACCAGCAAGTTCAACATGAGCCCTGGTGGTGTCAAAATGGATGTTGCTGATGACATACATTCCCGGCCTTTTTATTAAATTTGGTAAAGCAACTTGTTCAGCACCTCTGCCCTGATGAGCCGGAATAACATATTTATAACCAGTAATATCCT
>JAVEWC010000124.1:0-3320 GCA_034004745.1 Candidatus Izemoplasmatales bacterium
AAATAATCCAAACCGTAATTAAAATCATGATTTCCCGGAATAAAATAATCGTATTTCAGGTAATTAAAGACATCCACTAAAGGATTTTTATACTTATCGCGGTTTAATTGATGAAAGTACATCAAAGGATTTCCTTGCAAGTCATCACCGACGTCAAGCAATATTGTGTTTTGAGTTCGTTCTCTTTTCACCATTGAACTTACTACCGAAAGACCGCTGCATGTCAAAGAATTATCAGCGTAATTCTTCGCTAATATCGTTCCATGAATGTCGCTTGTGGAAAGAATCCTCAAATTAAATTCCTTCTTCATTCTACCAACTCCACTTCTTACTTAATATTTTACAATAAAATTATGATTTTTTTTAGATGTTCTCTTTAAATAATGGAATTATGTAGTAAAATATAATTATTATAGATAAGGGGGAAATTCTATGAAAAAAGTTTTAAGTCTATTTGTATTTGCATTACTCATGCTCGGTGTAGTGGCTTGTGGCGGAACAACTACAGCAGGTCCTACAACAGCTGCACCTAGTACAGCAGCTCCAACTACCGCAGCTCCTACTTACATCAATCCTGAAACTCTTAAAGTTCAATTGATACCATCTAAAGATATCGCTCTCTTGGACGCTCAAAGAGGACCACTTCAAGATTTGTTATCAGAAGAACTGGGTATGGATGTTCTTGTAACTGTTGCGACAGACTATAACGCTCTAATTGAAGCCATGAAGTCAAAACAAGTTCATGTTGGCTTATTGGCAACTGCTTCTTACGTTCTAGCTGAAGAAGAAGGCGCAGCTGAAGTTATCCTGAAATCATTACGTTATGACGTAGGTGATGACGGTTCTCTTCTAACTGATCAACCGTTAGTTGATGGTTACAAATCACAATTGGTTGTATCTTCTACTTCAGGCATTACTGATGTAGCTGGTCTTGAAGGAAAAACAATTGCCATCGCTTCATTTACATCTACTTCCGGTTTCGTATGGCCAGCTAACCTTTTGGCAGATAACGGATTAGATCCAATGACTGATGTAACTTGGATTAATGCTGGTTCACATGACGGCGCAATCCTAGCTGTTTATAACGGCGAAGCAGATGCAGCATTCACTTACAAAGATGCAAGAAACGTTGTTGTCGGTGATTATCCAGATGTGAGAGACAAAGTTATATTCATAACAAATACTGAATTCATTCCAAATGATACCATCTCTGTCATTCCTGGTTTGGATCCAGACCTAGTAGAAAGAATTAAAGATGCTTTCATCGCAATTTCTCAAACCGAAGAAGGTCATGACATCATATTTAACGTATACAGCCATGAAGGCTATGCTGAAGCTGTAGATAGCGATTATGATATCGTTAGAACTTATCTTGCTAGACAAGAAGAATGGACTTTCGGTTAATAGTTAATTTTTTTGGAAATATTCATAATAGCCACCGATAATGGTGGCTATTATACTAAAGGAGCATCATCATGATAAAATTCGTTAATGTAAACAAAACCTATCCTAATGGTACAGTTGCCTTGATTGATGTCAATTTGGAAATTAAAGAAGGCGAATTCGTGGCAATTCTTGGTTTGTCCGGAGCTGGAAAATCAACAATGCTGAGAACCTTAAACCAAATTATTGACGTAAGCAGTGGCAATATCTATTTCAGTAACGTCGATATCAATACTTATGAAATGTTTGGCGACAATGTTGAAAAAGAAATCGCAAGACAAAAAAACTTGAATCCTGAATTCGATGAAGCCAAGCTTAATCTTCAAGAAGTTGATATTACCAAGATTAAAGGAAAAAAATTAAGAAAAATGCGTTCCAACATCGGAATGATTTTTCAAAACTTCAATATAATAAAAAGAATGTCGGTCATTCAAAACGTCTTGTCCGGTAGGATTTCCTATAACCCGACATGGCGTACTGTCTTGGGTCTATTTCCCAAAAAAGATAAAGAGATAGCTCTACAGGCTCTAGATCGAGTAGATATTCTGGAAAAAACTTATCATCGTGCCTCCGATCTCTCGGGGGGACAGATGCAAAGAGTCGCTATTGCTAGATCTTTAGCACAAAACGCCAGAATTCTCCTTGCTGATGAACCAGTAGCTTCGCTTGACCCAATTACAACCTTTGAGGTCATGCGTTTCCTCAAGAAAATCTGTAATGAAGATGGCATAACCATGATCGCCAATCTTCATCACGTTGACTTGGCTTTAGAATACGCAACAAGAATTGTCGGTGTCAGAGAGGGCAAAATCGTATACGATATTCAAGTCAAGGATAAACCTCAAACGCAAATCATTAAAGATTTGGAAATTGTTTACGGAAGACCAATTTCCCATGATGACTTCGTTGGAGAAGAATGATGGAACAAGAATTATTAACGAGAATACCGCCAAAACCCAGTAAGATTAAGTTCTATTTAACAATACTCTTGGTTTTTGGCATAATCTTAAGCAGTGCCCTCTTCTCCGGTTTCAGTATCATGGAAATTATAAGAAATCTGAAATATGCTTTTCGTTTGATTGATTCGATGTTTTTCCCGCCTCGTTGGGATTATGCGGATAATGTAATCAAGCCTCTCCTAGAAACTGTTCAAATGGCTATTTTAGGTTCTTTCTTTGGTGCAATCCTAGCCTTTCCTGCAGCTCTTTTGGCTGCCAGCAATTTCATCAAGATTAAATGGGTCAACAGCGTTACCAGAGTTATCTTGAATTTCTTCAGAACAATTCCAGCATTAGTCCTGGCTGCCTTGTTTGTCGCTGTCTTTGGTTTAGGTAGTTTTTCCGGTATCGTTGCCTTAACTATCTTCTCCTTTGGGTTAATATCCAAAATGACCTATGAATCGATTGAAGCGATTGACTACGGCCAAGTCGAAGCGGTAATTTCCTTGGGAGGAAATCGGCTAAACGTCTTCCGTTATGCCATCTTACCTCAAGTATTGCCACAATATATTTCCTATACACTTTATGCCTTTGAAGTCAACGTCAGAGCTGCGGCAGTATTAGGATATGTTGGAGCCGGTGGTATCGGACAATATTATGAAATATTCCTGAACATGCGTCGTTTTGATTTCGTCGGCATTATCGTCTTGATTTCTTTCATAGCCGTCTTGATCATCGACTTCATTTCCAGCAGCATCAGAAGGAGGTTGGTATGATGACAACTTATTCTAAACCAATCCCGAAAAAACCGGCTGCCGGAACAATCCGCAAAACAATTGTCTTTATAATTGTCGTTGCCTTGGTAAGTTGGGGGCTGGAAGGTCTTAATTATAAAGGTATCATGCCATCTGCCCAAGGTACGATAAATGGCATGTGGAA
>JAVEWC010000125.1:0-3318 GCA_034004745.1 Candidatus Izemoplasmatales bacterium
AACATTCAAAGGGTGGGTTTGAATATCAAATATTGAACCAAGGAAAACCAGAAACAATATGATAATTAGTCTTGAACTTATTGTGAGCATTATATATTTTGAAACTTTCACCTTGGTTAATGATAATGCGTAATTTAAAATCGATGAAGGTAGAAATGGATTGGACATCAACATCAAAACTACGACTACGTTCTTACCTTCGACCACATTAAGAAAAATCCTGCCAAACTTGTTTTCCTTGACTTTTTTGGCGAAATAATCGGCGACAGTCAAACGGATGATAATGAAAATCAAAAACATCCCCAAAAACGAACCCAAGGTTGACAGTAAAATCGTCAAGATTGTACCATTCAGCGTTCCATATGCTACAGAAAACACGCTTAAGTTGAAAGCGACAATCACCGTCAGGGGAAATGATGGGAGGATTGCCTCAGCGAATGGCAAAACAACTCCAAAAAGTGGAGCCAACCAAATGTTGTCTTGGATTATTTGGCGAATTACATTCAGCCATTCAAAGAATAAATCCATCATTTCTTAAAAGTCTCCTGATAAAGAAAAAAGCATCCGAAGATGCTTTTTAATGATTATTTGCTTGCAAAAACCTTTAAAGTTCTAATCATTTGGGCAGTGAATGAATATTCATTGTCATACCATGATAAAACTTTAACCATTTGTTTGCCATCGACATCCATTACAAGAGTGGATTGTGCATCAAACAACGTTCCGTAAGTGATACCGATTGTATCTGACGATACGATTGGATCTTCTGTATAGCCAACTGTATCTGATTGTGCGTTTTTAACTGCTTGATTTATTTCTTCTACTGTTACAGTTTTCTTCAATTCCAGTACCAAATCCACGATTGAACCGGTAATTACTGGAACACGCAAGGCGATACCGTCAAGTTTGCCTTTTAATTGTGGCAATACTAAACCGACAGCTGCTGCTGCTCCGGTAGAAGTAGGAACGATGTTTGCCGCTGCTGCTCTACCTCTTCTGGTATGAATACCTTTCTTATGTGGAATATCAAGAGTAACTTGGTCATTTGTATATGCATGAACTGTGGTCATGAAACCTTTTACAATACCAAAATTGTCATCCAATATTTTAGCGATTGGCGCTAAGCAGTTGGTTGTACAAGAAGCTGCGGAAATAATTTTGTCTTCTTTTGTCAGACTGTCATGGTTAACACCATAAACGATAGTTTTGATATTGCCCTTAGCAGGTGCAGAGATAACAACTTTTTTAGCTCCGGCCTTAAGATGTTTGCCAGCTGCGTCGTCAGAAACGAAGAAACCAGTACATTCTAAAACAACATCAACACCTAATTTTTCCCATGGTAATAATTCTGGATCTTTTTGTGATAAAACTGGAATGTGTTTGCCTTCAACAACAATGTCTGTACCTACATAAGATACATTTTTGTTGTATCTGCCTTGGGAACTATCATACTTTAATAGATATGCCAACTGTTCTGCATCTGTCAAGTCATTGATTGCGACGATTTCAAAATCACTCTTGCCAAACATTTCTCTGAATGCTAGACGTCCGATTCTTCCGAACCCGTTAATTGCTACTTTTACTGCCATTATAATTTTTCCTCCTAAATTATAGAATACATAAGTATTTTACTATAAAATCCTCGAATTATCAATAAACTATGCTTGAATAAAGCGTTTTCAAGAAACTTTTCAATTACCTAGAAAAATAAATGGAAGAAAAAAATGAAGATTTCTCTTCATTTTAAAAATTATATTTCCTTCTTTGCCTCTTGCATTGCTTGTTTGATGCAATTTTTGTATTCGCAATCATCCTTACATTCATCACAAACTACAAATTTTCTGAATTCTCTCGGAATGAAAGCACGGATTTCGTCTTCATTATAACCTGTTTGCATAATTTGATCATTGATGATTATAGGTCTTTTAAGAATTGTCGGATTATCAATGATAAAGTTTGCCAATTCAGAAAACTTCATTTCTTCTGGTTCGAGATTGCTTTCCTTGAAGATCTTAGATCTGGTGGAAATTATATCTTCAAAACCATTTTCTGAATATTTCAGCATATTCATGATATCATTTCTTGTCAATTTTATGCCGATGATATTTTTTTCACGGTAAGGAATATTGTTTGTGTCTAACCATCTTTTTGCTTTTCGGCATGAGGAACAACTTGAACTTGTATATAATGTAATCATAATCTCTACCTCACTTCTAGAGTATTATATCATAATTACACGTATTTTAAACAACTTTTTTTCAAAATGGTGTTATAATATTACTAGCAAATTTTTATGGAGGATAACAAAATTATGAAATGGGATTTAACTTATTTATTCAATAATCTTGATGAATTTGAAAAAGGTTATGAAAAATCGATAACCTTGATTGACAAACTTGCTGGTTATAAAGGCAAATTGAACCAGTTTTCTAGCTTCAAGGAATTCTTCCTTTTACAAAAAGAATTCGAGCAAATTGGTTTAAGAACTTATCAATACGCTTCCTTATTGAGCGATTTGAACAAGAAGGATTCGGATAACTCCGCACGTCTTCAAAAAGTGCAGATAGCTTTCGCCCGTCTTCAACAAGCTCTGTCTTTTGAAGAACCAGAGTAGATTTCCTTGGGCAAGGAAAAAGTGATGAGTTTCATCAACCAAGACCAGACCTTGGAAGAGTTTCGCTTTCCAATGGAAAAACTGTTCAAGCGCCAAGAGCATATTCTTGATGATGCCTCTGAAGCATTACTGGCAAATTATTCTCAACTTGCCAATTCCGGAAGAAGTCTATATTCTTCCTTATCAGTGGCTGATATCGAAGGAACTGACGTGATGTTGGACAATAAGGAAATTGTCCAAATTACCAATTCCAATTATCGCGCTTTCATTCAAAAAAGTGATTCACCTGAAGAAAGAAAAGAAATATTCGAAGCTGTATTCTCATATTATGAAGCTCACAAAAATACTTATGCATCAATTTATAAAACCGTTCTTGACGCAGATTATGCTCAAGTCAAGAACAGAAAATACGCTTCATCCTTGGAAAGTTATTTATTCAACAATAACATACCGACTTCTGTTTATCATAACCTGACAAAGGTTGCCAGAGAGAACACAATCGCAATCAAAAAGTACATTAAACTCAGAAAAGATCATCTAAAACTTGATGAATACCATACCTACGATAGATTCCTCGATTTGGTAAAGACCGATAAGGAATACGAGTATAATGAAGCGAAGGAACTATTCTTCAATTCCATTAAACACCTACCTGAACATTTCCAGGAAAAGGCCAAAGACGTGTTAAAAGACGGTTTTGTCGA
>JAVEWC010000126.1:0-3290 GCA_034004745.1 Candidatus Izemoplasmatales bacterium
TAGCGCCAATTTCCAATAGTTTCTTGATAGCCTGAGAGGCTTTTCCCTTAGCTTTTGTTTCTAGATATTTGCCAACTAAATGAAGTGTCATGATCATGGTAGCCATTTCAATGAATGTGGTGATTGGAAAAAACAAGCCCAATAAGCCGATTAAATACGGCGGCATAGACCCGAGTGACACCAAAACGTCCATATTGGGTTTTTTTATCTTTAAGGATTTAAAAGCTTTTTTATGAACTTCGTAGCCTAAGACAAAAACTACAGGAAAACCTAAACCAGCCGCAATGAACAAATATCCTGGAATATTATACACAAACATGTCAAATAACATCATTGACATTATAATTACGGATAATATCGCTGCTATAACGACTTTTCTTTTGGCTGATTGGGCATATCTCTCTTCGGCACTGATGCTTTCAGTAGTAATTTTATCCAAAAATGCTTCGTACCCAACGTCATGAATTGCTTTTTGAATTTGACTCAGTTTAATGATTTTTGGATCGAATTTTAGATTTAACTTGTTGTTAACAAAGTTTAAATTGACTTCATTTACACCAACAAGAGCTTCAACAGTGAGAGTTATGGTGTTGGCACACGAGGAACAACTCATACCCTCGATTCTCAAAGTCGCTGTTTCAAGTTGGTTTTCTTGAATAATCAGTTCATATCCCAATTCATCTACCATTTTTTTGACTTCCTGAATCTTGATAATTTCATCGTCATACTCAATATTCAAACTTTCATCAGCAATGTTCACAACCGCGGATAGTACTCCTTCTGTGGTTGATAGATATGATTCAATGCTCTTTGCACAAGAAGCGCAGCTCATACCATTGACATGATATTTTTCTTTTGTCATAAATTACTCAACTCGATATCCTAATTTTTCTATAGCTTTAGCTATATCGGCTTTAGAAGTCAAAACTTCATCATATTCGACCAAAACTTTCTTTTCAGACAGTTTTACTTCGACTGTTTTAACTCCATCAAGCATTTTGACGGTTCTTGTGACGCTACCAGCACAGTGCATGCAACTCATTCCTGTAACATTCAATATATCATTTCTCATATTTTTTTCTCCTTTTATACCCCCCTCATATGGGGGTTAATTATATTCTATCAAACAGCTAATCATTTTGCAAATGAAATCACTGAATTATTGTGATTAAATTTTCATGTTGATTGCTTGTAGATTATAACTAAAAGTGATAAACTGAAGAAAACGTTGGAAATAGGGGAGAATATGATATGAAAAAAACAGGTTTAATTATTATTGGTTCTATAGTGCTAGTTTTTGTTATTTTAAGCACAATATTGATTTCCGGATATAATCGCTTGATTGAAGCTGATGAAAATATAAATTTGGAGTATGCTAGAATCGACTACAGTTTGCAGCGACGTTATGACACCTTGACGCAACTAGCAAATTCCATAAACGGTTTTCAAGCTCACGAACAAGCGTATTTTGATGCGATAACTCAAGCCAGAGAAGCTTATGCCAGTGCTTTTGCGAACAACGATATCGCAGCCATGGCGGAAGCGGATAATCTGCAATCAATTGCCTTGAGCAATCTGATCGCCGCTTTTGAACAAAATCCAGAACTTAAGGCCACTGAAGCTTATGGCGATTATAATGATGCAGTTTGGGGCATTGAAACAGCACTGTCTGATGCAAGAAGAAAATATAATGAAGCAATTAACGAGTATAATCTTTTGATAAGGAAATTCCCAGGATTGATCTATGCCGATATGTTTGATTTTGAACAGGAAGACGATTATTGGAAAGTTGGAGAAAACGCTACTGATGTACCTGATATCGTTTTTGGCAATACTGGCAATTAGGTAATGAAAGCAAGAATTGTTTTTTTGCTGATTATCGCCTTTTTAGTCAGCACTTTGATTGGGTGTGGGGATAAAAAAGAATATCCCGATCCAACAAGAAAGTTTTACGTAAATGATTTTGCCGATAAGTTATCACCAGCTGTGGAATCAACTATCGTTCGCGAAGCGGAAAGATTATTTGAATATAGCACTGATGAAGTAACTCAAACTGGAATTCAAGTAGTTTTCGTGACATTTACAGTTGAGAGTGAAGAGGATATTGCTTCAATCTATCTATCAGACCTTTATAATCAATGGGAAATTGGCACTGATGATTTAGGTATTTTGATTGTCTATTACTATGTAGGGAATATCGATGACCCTGAAAGTTCGATATATACAGTTTATGACTTTGTGCTTGGTTATTCTATG
Source organism: Candidatus Izemoplasmatales bacterium (assembly GCA_034004745.1). Classification (GTDB taxonomy): domain Bacteria; phylum Bacillota_I; class Bacilli_A; order Izemoplasmatales; family Hujiaoplasmataceae; genus UBA2289. The sequence continues at coordinate 2,257 of JAVEWC010000126.1, forward strand.
GAACAATATGTTAGTCCAGTTGACCTGGGAAACATGTTTGATGAAACCATGAAAGTTACTGAAGACGAACAATTGGGAACCGCGCATTTGTTGTATGAAATTTTGCAAGAAATATATTGGGAAATATATGGTGTTGAATTTACCTATGATTTGGACTATTACGCCAACACTTATCTGCCATATTATGATGAATACGCCGAATATGACGATATTTGGGGCTGGATATTATACATAATTCTGTCTCCATCTTCTTCTTGGTGGGAAAAAGGCATTTTGGCGTTGATTGGGTTTGCCATCCTAGGAACTGGTGGTGGTTTAGCAAGAAATATCGGTGGCGGTGGTCGCAGTGGGGGCATGAGTTTAAGACGTAGAAAATAATTATTCATTCATTAAAAGTTCAGATTTATTCTGAACTTTTTTTATTTTTGCTTGAGCAAATCTTTTGCAAAATAATACCCCCTGGGGTATAATATTACTAGAAAATTGAGGTGAGAGATTATGAAATGCGATTCATCATTAATTAACAGGATTAAAAGAGCTCAAGGCCAATTGTCCGGAATATTGAACATGATGGAAAATGATTCTACCTGTTTTGATATTCTCACGCAGTTAAAAGCTGTAAGAGCTAGCGTGGATAAAGCGATTGGAATATTGACTACTACCAATTTGATTCAATTGATTGAAGAAACAAATGACATAAAACTTAACAATATTGATGCAGCGATTGATATGGTCATCAAAGGCGTTAAATAAGGGAGGTAGCTGTATGTTTACATTCAATGTGGAAAAAACTAAAGAAACTTCCGCTTTCAATAATGATGTCCTTTGGGATTTATTGATTGTTGGAGGTGGTCCTGCTGGTTTAAATGCGGGACTATATGGAAAAAGAAAGGGACTATCTGTCGGCATAATTACCGAAGAGATAGGCGGTCAGTTGCACAATACTTCGGACGTTGACAATTATTTGGGTTTCAAGAAGATTGAAGGAAAAGATTTGTCGAATGAATTTTTATACCATATAAACAGTTTAGATG
>JAVEWC010000013.1:0-15276 GCA_034004745.1 Candidatus Izemoplasmatales bacterium
CGTAATAGAGTGGGTTTTACAGGGCGATGAATCATTGGTTTATTTGGTTCATAAGAATTTACTGAAAACCAATCAAGAAGAACTGCAGTCTTTACAATCCAAATTGCTCGACCGAGGTATCGCAAACCTCATTTTAAACAAAAAAGATAAGAAAACCGACTTATGGGGCAATGGCATTTACTCGCCCAAATACACTTCAACTCATTATACACTTTGGGAATTATGTCAATTGGGAGTCGATTTAAGCGACATTAGATTAAGCAATTCCATCGCAAAACTTACAGAAGAAATGTGGAAACCTTTGGGTAAGGTAAGAGCGTATCGACATCAGGATTTATGTGTTGTAGCAATGATTCTTAAAATTCGCTTGGAAGCTAAAATTAATGATAATATAAACAAGGAAATGATGGATTACATTATTGAACACCAAATGAAAGATGGTGGGTTCAATTGTGCGTGGGAAAGAAAACCATTTCCAAAACAATCGTCTCTTCACACGACAGTATCGGTATTGGACGCTTTTGCATCTTGTCGCGAAAACAATAACCTTTATCGTTCTAGGGAAATTGAAATTGCTTCAAGGCAATGTATTGAATATATATTGACTAAAAGACTATTCAGATCGATTTCTACCGGAAATATCATTCATGAAGACATGTTAAAATATCCATTTCCGTATGGATGGAAGTATGATATCATGAGAGCGTTGTTTTTGATGAGTTACTTCGATTATGCTTATGATCATAGAATGGGTGAAGCGTTGAGTATGCTTATTCAAGGAGCTGATGATTATGGAAGAGTTAAAGCTTTTAGTCTGACTACTGGCAAGCATAATTTAATTTATACGAGAAAAAATAATTATTGCCGATTCAATACATACAGATTTTTATACGTAATAAAAAAGTATCGACTAAATGAGTATCAAAAATATATAAGTGGAGATTTCATATAATAAAACCGAAAAGATAATGATATAATGTATTAAATAGGAGGATGCATCTATGATAGAATTTTTTAGTAATTTAAATCCTATATTGGCAGCGTTCATCGGCACGATGTTTACTTATTCCATGACCGCAGTAGGATCTGGTTTGGTATTTTTATTCAAGAACATGAACCAGTCCTTCATGAACGGAATGCTTGGGTTCAGTGCCGGAGTAATGATAGCTGCTTCATTTTGGAGTTTGTTGAATCCGGGAATTGAGCTAGCAGAAGAAATTGGAATGATTCCTTGGGTTCCGGCCGTAATCGGTTTTATTTCCGGAGGGGCATTTTTGATGCTTGTCGATAAATTGTTGCCACACGTTCATGTGGAATCGCATCATGCAGAAGGCTTGCCAAGCAAATGGAGAAGATCTGTTCTCTTGGTTTTATCAATAACCTTACATAATTTGCCTGAAGGTTTGGCTGTTGGTGTTGCTTTTGGAGCAGCTGCTGCGGGAATACCTGGAGCTTCAATCGGAGCAGCCATCGCACTTGCAATCGGGATTGGTATTCAAAATCTTCCGGAAGGAACTGCCGTCAGTGTTCCACTCCATCGAGAAGGCATGTCAAAGAAAAAAGCTTTCGGAATTGGTCAATTTAGTGGAATGGTTGAACCTGTGGCAGGGGTTTTAGGAGCTGCTTTGGCATTAACAATGAGAAATATTTTGCCTTATGCTCTATCGTTTGCGGCTGGAGCAATGATATATGTAGTTATTGAAGAATTGATACCGGAATCACAAATGATGAAAACAACAAAAATCGCAACTATAGGAGCGATGATTGGATTCTCGGTAATGATGATGCTTGATGTGGCACTGGGATAATAAATAAGCACGAGAGTAAGTAAAGAGTAGGCTGGAAATCAGCCTACTCTTTTTAATAAGTGTTATTTAATATTTCTTCCAATTCATCAACTTCATTTTCTTCTTCTGAATCTTCTTCAATAATCACTTCATCTAACTCATCGATTGAAAAGTCTTCTGTTTTAGGGCTATTTATAGATTCGTCCTCGATTTCGATATGTTGGTTTTCTTCCAAGATGTCATATTCTTCGCTCTCGTCTTTTGCGACTAAGGCAATTGTTGAAACAACGTGATCTTCAAGGAGATTGATTATCTTGACTCCTTGTGTAGCTCTCTTGGTAATGGAAATTTGGTCGATTGGAGTTCTGATGATTATGCCTTTGTCTGATACAGCCAATAGATCTTCATCACCAACTACGGAAATCAATTTTGCCAACTCACCGTTTTTAGCTGTGACATTGAGAGTTTTAACACCTTTTCCACCTCGTTTTTGTAGGCGGTATTCATCGACCTCAGTTCTCTTTCCGTAACCTTTCTTGGTAATGGCGAGTATCTGATTTCTTTCTTCAGTAACCGTTGAAACACCTACTACGATTTCTTTATCATCCAGACTGATACCTTTAACACCGGCGGCGTTACGTCCCATATCCCTAACATCTGTTTCATGGAAACGAATCGCCTTTCCGTTGGATGCACCAATGATAATGTCGCGCTCGCCGTTGGTTAATCTTACAGAATGCAAGAAATCATCATCTCTCAAAGTAATGGCTCTGATACCATTAACTCGAATATTTTGGAAGTTTGATACAGCAGTTCTTTTTACAATACCTTTAGCGGTAGTAAAGAAGAGATAACCTGAATCAAAATCCTTGATTGACATCACAGCAGCCAAATCTTCGCCTTCGTTCAGATTAAGCAGGTTAACAATTGGCAGTCCTTTGGAATTTCTACCGAAATTCGGGATTTTATAGCCTTTGATTTTGTATACTCTACCCATATTGGTAAAGAATAACAAGTAATCATGTGTTTTAGTGAAAATTATTGAATCGATGACGTCGTCTTCATTGAGGTTGATGCCGGTTTTACCACGACCGCCACGATTTTGTGAGCGATAAACATCAAGGTTCATTCTCTTTACATAGCCATTGGTGGTAATTGCCACAATGACGTCTTCAATCGGAATTAAATCTTCATCTTCGATATCACTATCTCCAAAAGGATCAATTTCAGTTCTTCTAGCATCACCGTATTTTTCTTTAATTTCCAAGGCATCATTAATTAGGATGCGGTCTTGTTTTTCTTTGTCGAATAAAGTTTCACGCAAATCAGTTATCATTTCACTCAGCAATTTTACTTCTTGATCAATCTTTTCTCTTTCCAATCCTGATAGTCGTCTCAATTGCATTGCGAGAATAGCTTTGGTTTGAATGTCAGATAGATTGAAAGCTTGCATTAATTGTGTCTCTGTATCATCGTAAGATTCCTTGATAATCTTGATTACATGATCAATATTGTCTAAGGCGATTATGAAACCCTCAAGTAAATGAAGTCTTTGTTGCGCTTTATCAAGATCGAACTTAGTTTTGCGAACCAGAACTTCAATTTGATGTTCATAATAATACTTTAACATGTCAATAATGCCCAAAACAACAGGTTTATCATTAACCAACGCTAGCATGTTGGCACCGAATGAAGTTTGCATTGAAGAATTTTTGAGAAGGTTGTTGAGGACAACTTCAGCATTTGCATCTCTTCTTAATTCAATGACAATGCGCATACCTTTTCTACTCGATTCGTCTCTTAAATCAGTAATTCCTTCGACCTTGCCTTCTTTGGCAAGTTCAGCAATTCTCTCAATCAAAGTCGTCTTGTTAATTTGGTAAGGTATTTCTTTGACGATGATTTGTTTCTTGCCATTTGCCATCTCGATGATTTCAGTTCTTGCTTTGATTCTGATTGTACCTCTTCCGGTTGCGTAAGCAGAAGTTATGCCGGCTTGTCCAAGTATAACTCCTCCGGTTGGAAAATCAGGACCTTTTATGAACTCCATTATTTCGTCAAGTTCAATATTTTTATTTTTTATGTATGCGATGTATCCATCCAGCACTTCATTAAGATTATGAGGTGGAATATTTGTAGCCATGGCTACGGCTATACCGCTTGAACCATTGACCAGTAGATTTGGGAATTTGGCTGGCAATACTTTTGGTTCTTGTTCGGAACCATCGTAATTATCAACAAAATCGACGGTATTTTTTCTTAAATCTTTAAGAATTTCATGGGTGATTTTTTCCATTCTCGCTTCAGTGTAACGCATAGCTGCCGGTGGATCACCATCAATGGAACCGAAGTTACCATGGCCATTGACCAAAGGATAACGAGTGGAAAAATCTTGAGCCAATCTAACTAAAGCGTCATAAATTGAGCTATCTCCATGAGGGTGATATTTACCCATGACATCGCCGACGATTCTGGCAGATTTTTTGAAAGCTTTATCGGCATATACACCCAATTCGTCCATTCCATAAAGAATTCTTCTGTGAACTGGTTTTAGTCCGTCTCTGACATCAGGAATGGCTCTTGCTACAATTACGCTCATTGCATAAGACAAGAAGGAGTTTTTCATTTCGTTTGTTAGGTTTATTTCAGTGACTTTATCAAAATTGATATTATTGATATTTCCTTTATTTTCTTCCATTTTTTCCTCCTCCTTATATATCTAAATTTTTGACATATTCAGCATTTTCATTAATAAAATCTTTTCTGCTTTCAGTATCATCGCCCATCAGCATCGTAAAGACTCGATCAGCTTCTATAGCGTCATCAATATTTACCAACAACAAAGTTCTTGTCTCAGGATCCATTGTAGTTTCCCATAGTTGATCAGGATTCATTTCCCCAAGACCTTTATATCTTTGTATTGTTGGTTTGCCGTTGATTTCACTCAATATTTTTTCCATTTCTTTCTCTTGGTAAGCATATTGTATAGTTTTTCCGGTTTGAACCTTGAATAGTGGTGGTTGAGCTATATATACATTACCATTTTCGATTAAAGGTTTTAAATATCTAAACAGGAATGTCAATAACAGCGTTCTGATATGCGCACCGTCGACGTCGGCATCGGTCATGATGATGATTTTTTTGTATCTAAGGTTTTCTAAATTGAATTCTTCACCAATTCCCGTTCCAAAAGCCTGTATCATTGACAAGATTTCTTTATTTTGTAAAGCTCTGTCAATTCTGGTTTTTTCAACATTTAAAACTTTTCCTCTTAACGGCAATATTGCTTGAAATTCTGAGTCTCTGCCTTGTTTAGCTGAACCGCCGGCAGAATCCCCTTCCACTATATATATTTCCGCTTTGTTCGCATCGCGAGAGCGGCAATCTGCAAGTTTCGAAGCAAAACCCAAACTGTCGAGAGGGGATTTTCTTCTGGTTGCTTCACGCGCTTTTTTTGCGGCAAGTCTAGCTCTTTGCGCAGTTAACGCTTTTTCGATGATAATTTTTGCGGCACTAGGATTTTCCATCAAGAAACGTTCTAATCCTTCTGACATAATTGTCCCAACTACTCTACGGGCGTCTGAAGAACCAAGTTTAGCTTTGGTTTGTCCTTCGAATTGAGGGTCTGGATGTTTGATGGATATGATTGCGACTAGGCCTTCTCTGGTATCTTCACCAGTAAGCGATTCGTCTTTCTTGAAGATATTCGAAGTTTTACCATAATTATTAAGTACTCTCGTTAAAGTGGTTTTAAAGCCTTCTTCATGAGTACCACCTTCAGGGTTGGTAATGTTATTTGTAAACGGGTAAATATTATCAGAAGAATACCCGTCGTTATATTGCATTGCGATTTCAACCATTATATTTTCAAGTTGCCCTTCAAAATAAGCTACTTGAGGATGTATGGCTTTTTTGTCTTGATTCAGGAAGGATACGTATTCTCTTACCCCACCTTCATAACAGTAATCTTTGTGAATTATCTTTGACTCGTCGCGAGTATCGGAAATTGAAAACTTTAAACCCTTATTCAAAAAGGCCAATTGTTGGATTCTTGTCCTTAAAGTTTCAAATTCATATTCTTGTGATTCTTCGAAGATTATAGCGTCAGCCAAGAATGTAACTATCGTTCCGGATTTATCCGTCTCGCCCAAACAAGTCAATTCTTTTTTGACAAATCCATGATCAAATTCGATTTTATAGCATTTACCGTCTTTATGGATTTCGACAGTCATAGATGAGCTTAATGCATTAACCACTGAAGCTCCCACGCCGTGCAATCCACCAGATACTTTATATGAATTATGATCAAACTTTCCGCCAGCATGTAAGGTTGTATAAACAGTTTCTACAGAAGGGCGACCAGTCTTAGGGTGAGTGTCAACTGGAATTCCACGTCCGTTATCTGTTACCCTAATTACGTTGCCAGGTAAAATTTCGACATTGATCGTATCGCAATAACCAGCCAACGCTTCATCAACGGCATTGTCGACTATTTCCCAAACTAAATGATGAAGACCTCTAGGTCCGGTTGTTCCAATATACATACCAGGTCTTTTTTTGACTGCTTCCAATCCCTCTAGGATCTGTATATTACTGGAATCGTACTTTGCGTTTTCTCTATTTTCCATTAAATTTTGCCCTCCTTTATTAAGTGGTTTTTAACATTGAATGTCTTAGAGTTATTTAAAAAACTTGTATTTATATCCTTGATATTTGTTGTTGTAATAATCGATTGTATATCAGTTGAGTTTAAATACTTAACCAATTGATTCTGTCTGAGATAATCAAGTTCTGAGAACACATCGTCGAGTAATAGAATAGGTTTAATATTTTTTTCTTTGATTACGATATTGGCAATTGATAGAATTATCGCTAAAATAATAACCCTTTGTTCTCCTTGAGAAGCAAAGTCCTTAGCATTGACTTCATCTATGAAAAAATCGTAATCATCTCGATGTGGTCCAAGATTGGTAGTCATCATGAACAAATCTTTTTGATATTTTTGCTTTAATTGACTAAGAATTTCATTTTCAATTACTGGTCGATAGATAAATGAAATCTTTTTGCTGTTGGCCGCCAAGTAATGATACATTTGTTCGAGTTCGATTTGTACTTTGTCAATAAAAGATTTTCTAATTGCAATTATTATCTCAGCGCTTCTTGCAAGTTGTTCCGTATAAATGTCAAGCAATGTATAATCCTTGCTTTTATTTTCTACCAAAATTTTTAGTAGTTCATTTCTTTGTTTTAATATATTTTTATAATTTCCCAATTCAACAAGATAGTTTTTATCTATCTGACCGATAATCATATCAATAAAATATCTCCTATTTTTAGGAGCTCCTTTGATAAGATCCATATCTTCTGGTAGAAAAGCTAAAACCTTCACTTTTCCAATATAATCACTTAATTTGTCAATTTCTTGATTATTTATGCTTATCTTTTTACCAATTTTGGAAATGATAATCTTTGAAATGAATTCTTTATCCGATTTGATTTTTGCAGTGATTCGTGCAAATTCCGTTTCAGATTTTACGGTTGAAGAGTCAGCGGTTTTATATGACTTTGCCAATGCGAGATAATAAATGGCTTCCAATAGATTGGTTTTTCCACTACCATTATTTCCGATAAAAAAATTGACGTTTTTTCCGAAACTGACATCACACTTTTTATATCCTCGGTAATTAGTCAAAGATAAATTAGTTATGATCATTATCTAACAATCCTATATTTCGAGCCATTGATTTCAACAATGTCGTTAGGATATATTTTCTTGCCACGTCTATTCTCGGGTTCATCATTAAAAAGTATTTGGTTTTGCATGATAAAAAGCTTGACTTCTCCTCCAGAACCGATAAGATTTAGGAACTTGATCAATTGGCCTAGGGTAATGAATGGAGTTGTTATTTTTACATCTTTCATTGGCTTCACCGTTATTATATTATATATATTATATTATATAATAAAAAGGCTTTTTTTTCAATCAAAATCGTTGATTTTCCGCATAAAAAAACGCTTTTTCAAGCGTTCTTTAAATTATTCAATTTTTCTAAAAAATCAACCATAGTGTATAACCAATGTTTGGTAAGGTCAACTGTATCCAAGATGATGTGAAATTGATTTTTCTCTATAGCAAAACGGAAATCTTTGCTGAAGTCTAAACTGCTTTTGAATATATTAGCAGCGGCCATTCCGTCTGTTTGATTTTCCGATAAAACTAGTGTTACGCGCGCTTTATTTTCTTTAATTTTTTCAACATCAAGCTGTTTTGCCAAATATTCAAACAATTTTTCATAGATGTAAATCTCTAATGAGATATTGTATTCTCCAAAACGATCTTTGATTTCGCTTAAGGTTTCATATACATCATTAATTGATTTTACTGAATTGATTTTCTTATGCATTTCAATCTTAATATAATCGTCTTCAATATAATCTTTTTCGATAAAACGCGAGACATTCGCTTTTATCTTTTTTGTATTGTCAGAAGTTGCTTTCTTTCCTTGAGCTTTTGAAACTTCCTCCTGCAGGATTTGCATATACATGTCAATACCAACTGAATCGATAAAACCACTTTGTTCCTGTCCCAAAACATCTCCGGCTCCTCTAATCGATAAGTCACGGAGAGCAATTTTGAATCCACTGCCAAGTTCTGTGAATTCTTTTATGACTTGAAGTCTTTTTTCCGCTTCCTCAGTAAGTTTCTTTTGACGTTTATACATCAAGTAGGCGTAGGCGATTCGATTGGACCGACCTACACGCCCACGAATTTGGTAAAGTTGTGAAAGCCCCAACATATCTGCGTCATGAATTATCAAGGTATTTGCATTTGGAATATCAATTCCGGTCTCAATGATAGTTGTGGATATCAACACATCAATCTGTTTTTCGATAAAATTGTCAATTACTTTTTCCAAATCATGTTTTCGCATTTGACCGTGAGCGATGTCAACACGCGCTTCTGGAACGAGGTTCTTTATTTTGTCTGCTATGAAATCGATATTGTCAACCCGATTGTAAAGGTAAAATACTTGTCCATCTCTTGCCAGTTCTCTTTCGATCGCATCTCTAAGGATTATTTCGTTTCTTTCTAGCACGTATGTCTGTATAGGGTACCTGTTTTCTGGTGCTGTTTCCAGTAATGACATATTCTTTACACCCATAATAGCCATATTTAGTGTTCTTGGGATAGGTGTTGCAGAAAGAGATAAAACATCAATATTTACTTTGTATTCCTTAATTTTCTCCTTATGCAAAACACCAAATCTTTGTTCTTCATCAACGATAAGAAGACCAAGATCTTTGAAAATGATATCATCACTTAAAATTCTATGAGTACCAATTACAATATCTATATTTCCACTTTTTAATCTTTCGAGAGTTTCTCTTTGGTGTTTTGGCGAAATAAAACGATTAAGAAGAGAAACGTTGACTCCAAACTCCGACATTCTCTTATGGAAAGTTTCAAAATGCTGTTTTGATAAAACAGTTGTTGGGGCGAGATAAGCGACTTGTTTCTTGTTTAAAACGGCTTTAAAAGCCGCTCTTAGAGCGATTTCTGTTTTTCCGAATCCGACATCGCCACAAATTAATCTATCCATAGGTATCGGTTTTTTCATGTCATGGAAGACTTCCTCAATGGCTTTTAGCTGGTCTTTAGTTTCGATATACTCAAAATTATTAGCAAACTCTTCCTCCATTTTCGGGTAATCGTCAAAAGCAAATCCATTGGCTTTTTCTCTATCGGCATAGAGTTTTATTAACTTGTCGGCTATTTCTTGTACCTGTTTTCTGACTCTTTCTTTAGCTTTTGACCAATCACTGCCACCAAGCTTTGACAATACGGGTTTGTATCCTTCGCTACCAGTGTATTTATGTATTTGATCAATTCCATCCAAAGTCACATACAGTTTATCACCATTTTTATATTCGATATGGATATAGTCATTTTGCACATTGCCAAACTGCATTGTCTTAATTTCTAAAAAACGACCAATACCATAATCATAATGAACTACATAATCTCCTGGAGACAAATCGTTAACGCTTGAGAGTTTTTCTGATCGACGATACACTGACACATACTCGCCACGACGACGGCTGATATGTCTACGGTTCAAAGCTTCCTCAGTAATAACTTTTATGTTGAAAGAACGAGAAACTATGTCAAACACGCTACTGTCCATGGATAGATAAACCTTTGTGTTTTCAGCATTTTCAGAGCCTTCTCTTGAGTATGGTATTCCTTCAACATCCAGTTTATTTGCAAAACTTTCCAATGTTACCAGACTTTCAAAAGCGATAATTTGCCTAAATTTTCCAATACTGTTTTTGATATCTCTAAAGAGAAAAGCGTAGTTGTCATTATATGTAATTACCTCTTCACCGAAGATGGAAAACGTATTTTTGAATTTGTTTTTATAGGCATAATCCAAGTAATCAACCTTAATTCCAGGTTTAATAAGTAGTTCATTGAAATCATATAAAACATTAAAATCCATTTTTGGATAATCGTTATTCTGCATATACCATTCTTTGATTTCTTCAACCAATATTTCATTCTGTTCTATCGATCTGTGATAATCAAGAAAGAAAACTTGGGCATCCTCAGCAATGTTTACGACGGTGTGGTGATTGTCAGTGATGAAAGGAAGATAGCGACTTAGTCTTTCAAGTTCATCTCGATTTATAAGTTTTTCTTTGTCATCCTTGATAATATCTAAAGCATCTTTGCTGAAATTAGTTTTAGCAATCTTGTCTTCAATTGTTTTTAATAAAATAGCTAACTCACTTTCATCATAAAAGAAATCAGTAAATGGGTAAATGGAAAAAGACTCCACAATAACATCGGATCTTTGTGTGTCAATATTAAAGGTTTTTATTTGATCGACTTGATCACCAAAAAAATCTATTCTATAAGGTACCAGTGAGTTTACGGGAAAGATATCTACTATCCCACCCCTTATTGCAAAATCACCGATTTTTTCTACTGTATACTCTTTTTTGTATCCGTACTCTATTAATTTATTTTTCAACCTTTCTAAGTCATATTCATTTTCAACTTTTATCTCAATCTTAGATTCTTCCCACTTTTTACGTGGAAACTGTGGCTTTAACAGACCATAAAGATTGGTAATAACGATTCTTTTCTTATTTTGAAGGATTTTGATTATAGTGTTAATTCTCTCTAATTTGAATTCTATGGAACTGACTAATAATTCGTTTGTCAAAAATTCATCTTGGGGATAAAAACAAATTTCATCTTTTTCTAGAACCCGACTCAGTTTATCATATAGTATTTGAGCTTTATAAAGATTAGGAGTAGCAATGAAAATTGTTTCATCATTCTCATAGAATAAACCTAAAAGAACCAACAAAGCATTATCCTCATTGGTATTGTTAATATAGACTTCTTTACGCTTTTTGAATAAGGAATTTATGGCAATGAAGTCTTTATTATCTTTAATTAAATTGACGACTTTTTTCATATAACCTCCACGTGCTTTTAGCGAGTTTTAAACTCGCTAGGGGTGTATGTAGGGTACGGCTTATTTCTTACTTTGAATTTTGTAAGAAATTTTTAACAAAAGTTTCGTTGGACTGAATCTTAACATAAATCGTAATAATTTCATTTTGAAGCTAGGGATTACGAGGGTTTTGTTTTTGTCCAATCCTTTTAGGATGCTTTCAACACATTTTTCTACAGGTAAACCTTTCATTTTTGGGCTAGCATTGGCTACTTCGTTAAATTCGGTTTTAACTGGACCAGGGCAAACAGTCATTATGTTGATAGGCACTTTATTTTGTTTAAGTTCATATGCCAATGCCATTGAATAATTGTAAACATATGATTTACTTGCTGCATAACTGGCAAGAAGTGGGGTTGGCAAAAACGCTGCCATCGAACTTATATTTATAATTGTTCCACGACTCATTATCTTTAATATTTCCTTTGTAAGATAATGAACTGTTTTAATGTTCAAGTCTAGCATCTGAAACTCTTTGTCGGTGTCATTATCAAGTGACGCACCATAAAGACCAAATCCAGCATTATTTACAAATAAATCGATTTTTCGGGTTTTTAAAGTATTTAGCAGATTCTTACACTCATCTATATTGGCGAGATCCATAGATAATATTTCAACTTTTATGTCTACGTTTTTTAATAAATTACTAATTTCCAGCAATCTTTCCGTTCTTCTCGCTATTAAGATTAAATCATATTTTCTTTCAGCTAATCTCAGTGAAAGTTCTCTTCCGATACCGGATGAAGCTCCCGTAATTACAGCTAACATGTCAACCTCCATTGTTATAACTAAAATTATATCATATATTTTGATTTGTGGGGAAAAACAAGTAATAAATGTTCAATCAATTTCTATATTTACGGTGTTGACAACGCTTACATTATTCAGTATAATTACTGTGTAATTGAATACACACAGAGGCGCGAAATATTGGTATTAAATCTCATTTTTATTTTGGACGGATACAGATTTAAGAAGGAATGTTTCGCCGAAAGATTTGATTAGTCTATAAGTCAAAGTCTTGGTATTTAGACAAACAGTTTGAATACTGCCATTTGAACTAATGGAGAGCTGTTATATTTTTATAATATAATGGCTCTTTTATTTTTATAAAAGGAGGAGAAACAAATGAAAAGTTTTACTATCGAAGAGATCAAAATTGGAGACAAAGCCGAAACAAAAAAATGTTTTAACGAGACGGATGTTTTGGATTTTGCCAGAATTTCAACTGATTTTAATCCGGCGCATGTGGACAAAACATATGCAGAAAAAACAATATTTAAAAAACAAATTGTTCACGGAATGTTGGTTGGTTCATTATTTAGTTCCCTTTTCGGAGTTCAGTTGCCGGGATTGGGTAGCATCTATACAAAACAGTCATTAAAATTCACAAAACCTGTTTATTTTGGCGACGAAATAACCGCGACCGTTATTGTAAAAGAATTGATAACAGACAGAAATCGTGTGGTTTTTGATTGTGTGGCAAAAAACCAAAATAATGATATTGTCATCATTGGCGAAGCGGAAATCATGCCGCCGAGGAAGGTGTAAGATATGAAAAAATTTATAAAAAAGAATGATTTTATCAAGCTGCTTAAAGATGAGATGACTATTTCTGTCGGTGGATTTTTGACAAACGGAACACCAGAAAAATTGATTGATTTAGTTATTGAATCCAAAGTTAAGGGTCTGACTGTTATTTGTAATGATGGGGGCTTTGAAGATAAAGGTGTCGGTAGATTAATCGTTAACAATCAAGTTAAGAAACTAATCGCTTCCCATATTGGAACCAATCCTTATGTTGGCAAATTAATGCAGGAATCCAAAATTGAAGTGGAACTTGTTCCCCAGGGGACTTTAGCAGAGAGGATTAGGGCTTTTGGAGCTGGTTTAGGGGGGATACTAACACCTACCGGATTACAAACCATAGTTGAAAATGGAAAACAAATTTTGGAAGTCAAAGGACAGAAATACTTGTTGGAAGAAGCGCTTGGAGCTGACTTAGCTTTAATTGGCGGTGCAGTTGCTGATGATTATGGTAATCTGAAGTATTCGCAAACAATGAGGAATTTTAACCCTGTAATGGCTACAGCTGCGGAGATAGTTGTTGTCGAGACTGTAAAAAGAGTCAGTGAAATTGACCCTGAAGATGTCATTACACCTTTCCCGTTCGTTGATTACATATTGGAGGATTAATTTTATGAATGAAAAAGAAATAATAGCCTCAAGAATAGCGCTGGAATTAGGCGATGGCGATTTAGTTAATTTAGGTATCGGTATTCCGACAATGGTAGCTGATTACGTACCTGAAGGCAAACATGTAACATTTCAAGCGGAAAATGGAATTATCGGACTTGGACCTTTGACGGAAGAAGAAACCAATATTGTTAATGCGGGCGGAATGAAGGCAACAATAAAAAAGGGTGGAGCTTTTATCGATACAATTACATCATTTACCTTTATTCGAGGCGGACATATTGATGTTACCGTCCTTGGCGCATTGGAAGTTGATCAAGAGGGTTCAATCGCTTCATGGATAATTCCAGGAAAAAAAGTCCCAGGTATGGGAGGAGCTATGGACTTGGTTACGGGAGCTAAAAAAGTCATAATTGCATTAAAACACACAAATAATGGTCAATCCAAAGTTTTAAAGAAGTGCAGCTTACCTCTTACCGCAGCGAATCAAGCGAATCTAATAGTTACAGAGATGGCAGTGATGAAAGTAGAGAAAGACGGGCTGCATTTGCTGGAAGTACACCCTGATTATTCTATAGAAGACGTTATAAAAGCTACTGAAGCTGATTTAATCATAAAAGATGTTCAAAAAATGAAAGGAGTAAATTAATGAAAACTACATTAAGACTTAGAATGTCCAACCATGATGCTCATTATGGTGGGAATTTAGTTGACGGTGCAAGAATATTAGGTTTATTCGGTGACGCCGCTACTGAACTTTTAATTAGAATGGACGGAGACGAGGGCCTCTTCAGAGCTTACGAGTCTGTTGATTTTTTAGCTCCAGTGTATGCGGGAGATTTTTTGGAAATTGAAGCTGAAATTGTTGAAGCTGGAAATACTTCGAGAAAAATGGAATTCTTCTGTTATAAAGTAATAAGTGCAAGACCGGATATTGCACCAAGTGCTTGCGATGTTTTAAAAGATCGGCTTTTGACAACAAAGGCTATAGGTACTTGTATTGTGCCTAAGGGGTTGCAAAGACATGATGGATAAATTGATTATTACATGCGCAATTTCGGGCGCAGAAGTAACAAAAGAACATAACCCTGCGGTTCCTTATACAATTGAAGAAATGGTTGAAGCAGCTCATCAAGCTTATTTAGCTGGAGCTTCAATTATCCATTTGCATGCTAGATATGATGACGGAAAACCAACGCAAAATAAAGATAGGTACCGAGAAATAGTAAAGGCCATAAAGGACAAATGCCCAGAGTTGATTGTCCAAGTCTCTACTGGTGGCGCGGTTGGAATGAGCAGAGAAGAAAGATCTGATGTCTTGAACATCAGACCTGAGATGGCGACTCTTGATTGTGGTACATTGAATTTTGGTGGCGATGAAATTTTCATTAATACAGAAAATGATATCATTTATTTTGCCAATAAAATGAATGAACTTGGTGTGATGTATGAAATGGAATGTTTTGAAAAAGGGCATATCGACACTACATTGAGATTGATAAAAAAAGGTATTATCAAAGGGCATCTTCATTATAGCTTTGTTTTAGGTGTAAACGGAGGGATGACAGGAGAAGAAAGAGATTTCATCTTTTTAAAAGAAAGTTTACCAGCCGGATCAACATACAGTGTTGCCGGAATAGGTAGATATGAATTTACATTAGCTGAGCATTCAATTAAGCATGGAGGACATGTCAGGGTTGGGCTTGAAGATAATATTTATATTGAAAAGGGCGTTCTGGCAAAATCTAATAGAGAACTTGTAGAGA
>JAVEWC010000127.1:0-3269 GCA_034004745.1 Candidatus Izemoplasmatales bacterium
GCAGATGTCTACACAACTCTTGTGGGAGATTTGATTAAAGTTACAGGTATCCTTACAACAGATATTAAACCAGCTCAATATTTCTTCCAAGATGCAACAGCTGGTATCGCTTTAGACGTTTATAGCATGCAAACAGCATTCGCAGCTATTCCAATCGGTTCAGAAATAGTAATTACTGGTTCAGTAGATATGAGTAATGGTTTATACGAAATTAACGTTTTAGACTATGAAGTATTATCTACAACACCTGCATTACCTACACCTGCAGACATTAATGCAGTTCCATTTACAAATGAAGCATTATTGGCTTACCAAGGTCAATTAGTTGCTTTCTCAGGATTCGTATTAAAAGACAATCCAAAAGACGTTGGTTATGGAACTTATGAATTTGTTTTAATGGATGTTTTGACTGAAGAAGAAATTGTAGTTCGTCTTGATAATCGTTCTTTAGGTTATTTAGATGCAAAAACAGAATTGTTAACCTTAGTACCTGGTGATGAAGTTGTTATTACCGGCGCAGTATTAGGTTGGTACAAAGGCTATCAATTATTAATTTCCGACGCTGATCAATTTGAAAAAGGCACAAACGGATTAACAAATGCACAAAAAATACAATTAGACTTGGCTAAAATGTCTGAAACACTAAGATTGAGCGAAGATTTCGTTTTCGTGACAGGTCTTTATGGTACAACATTCGAAGTTCAAAATGTATATGGATTCGCGGCTAACTACGTAGATTACACAACAACTGTTGGCACATTAGCTGTAACAAATCCTTATGCTTATGACGCTTATGGTTTGTTAGTTGTAATAGCTACAAATGGTTCAGACGAACTTGAAGTTGAATTCGATTTGGTTGTTGAAAGCCTATCGATTAGCTCACTGACTGATGATTTGTTCTTCAGTGAATACGGCGAAGGTTCTTCAAACAACAAATGGCTTGAAATCTATAATGGTACAGGTGCTGATGTTGACTTATCAAATTATTCAATTCAATACTACAACAACGGTGCAACCGCTGTTACTCAAACATTAGTTTTAAGTGGCACACTAGTTGCTGGTGATGTATTAGTGCTTACAACAGATGCTGCAAATCAATTAATTAAAGATGAAGCTGACGGTATTTATGCATATCCAAGCGTTGTTCACTATAATGGTGATGATGCAGTTGCCTTACTTAACGGAACAGCCATCATTGACTTAATTGGTGTTATCGGAGAAGACCCAGGTGCATCTTGGCCAGTAGGTACCGGCGCAACTGCTGAGTTTACTCTAGTAAGAAAACCTGCAATTCTAGCTCCAAACGCAACTTTCACAGCCGATGAATGGTTAGTATATCCTCAAGATACATTTACTTATATCGGTTCTCATGAAGTTGACACTATTGAGTTAACAAATGAAATTAAAGTTTTATCTGACAAAGCTAAACTAGCTGAGTTGGAAGATGTATTTTATGCTGAAACAACAATCAGTTTACCGGTCTTAGGTGATTTAGGATCACAAATTTCTTGGACAATTAAAACTGATGAAGGAACTAATGCTGTTTTGGTTGGTGCAGACTTAACCTTAGCGCAAGTTGCTGATGATACAACAGCACAAGTGGTTATGGAAGCTACATTGACATTAGGTGAAGGCGAAGAAGCTGCCACCTCAACAGTTCTTGTTACATTTATTCTAGTTGGTCAAACTGACGCCGATAAATTGGCGTCAGCAATTGCCGACATAAATACAGGCATTGATGATGATTGTGATGGCTATGAAGTAGTTGTTCTTCCGACTAGCGGACTTTTTGGAACAACAATTACTTGGGCTCTTGTTTCTGGAGAAGCTACATTAGACGGCTCAACAATTACATTTGCCCAAACATCAGCAGTGGGAACAGTTGTTCTAGATGCAACATTTGTAACTGGAACTGCAACAGAAACTGTTAGATACACAATTAATGTTACTCCTGTCGAAATCATAACCGATTTCTCATTGATTCCTGCTATGGCAGATACAACTCCAGTTTTCGTACAAGGTGTTGTTGCTGGTCTTTCATACGATGGCGCTTTCCTTCAAGACGCTAACGGCGTTGGATTCTTCATGTATGGTCCTGGTTCAAAAGCAGAACTTGCAATCGGAGATGAAGTAATTTACAAAGGTAACATCGCTTCCTATAAAGATGCAAAACAATTAGCTAGTGGTATTCTTCTTGAAGAACTTTCTGCTGGTAATGCTTTAATTTATAACACAGTAACCGCTGATGAAATTCATGCATTCGCAATAGGTGATGCTGGATCACTTTTCACATTCGACGGATTTGTTTATAAAGGCGTTTCTGGAACAACAATGACTTTAGGTTATACTTTAGCCGATGGTATAACAACTGGTACAGTTACAATTAGATACTATTCAAACTGGGCTGACCTAGTATTGGTAGCTAATAATTACGCTATCGATGATACAATCCCAGCTGTTAATTTCATTCTTTATAACTTTAGAGATGGATTAAAACAACTAGATGTATTAAATATACCTACTTTAGCTCCAGCAATCGAAGCTCTTGATGATTCAGTAGAAGCAGCTATTACTTATGAATACGTTCCGGTTTATGAATATCATTTTGAAACTAGCGTAAAAACTGGCAACAATATTCACAATGAATATTTACAATCAGCATTATTAGCAGCTAATCCAACTGACATGTATGAAGGAGTTATGTTTGATTTAGCTAGATATCTTGGTGCTTTATATAGAGCAACAGGATCAACAATTGTAGCAATTCAATATGATGGCATTGAATATTTTTGGAACGAAACTATTGGTTTATTAGGTTCAAATTGGGTTGATGACACAGACACTACATTAGTAAGTGTTTTAGTTGCTGATTTCCAAGCTGAAGTTTTAACTGATTCAGTAGTTCTAGCATTAGTGGATTCAGAAGGATTTGTTTATGTATTAGAATTAACATTCAATATTACTATGGATTTGGATGAAGCTATTGAAGCGACTATTGAAAATGCAATATTATTTGAATATGTTGCTCCAGATGCTTATACTTACTATTATGAAACAAGCGTTTATGCCGACATGACATTAACAACTGTTTATTTATTAGAAAATGTAAGCGTTGATTCCCATGAAATTATGTGGGATATGGCAAGATTTTTAGGAGCTCTTTATCGAGTTCAAGATTCTAATGTAGCTTCAATAGTTTATAAAGGTCAAGAATATACCTGGAATGAATTATTAGGCTTACATGGAAGCAATTGGGCTTACAATGATGG
>JAVEWC010000128.1:0-3268 GCA_034004745.1 Candidatus Izemoplasmatales bacterium
GAGTTTTCCACTAATTCCTTGACGACGTTCGCTAACTTTTCAATAACCTCTCCTGCCGCAATCTTATTGGCAATGTTTTGATCCAAACGCTTGATGAATCCCATAATTTATTCCTTTTTCCTGTCGAGCTTCTTAATCTCTTCCACAATGTCATTAAGAACGTTCAAAGCGCTTAAAGGTGATAATTCATCTACCTTTATTTCTTTGATTTGCTCGATGACACTTTGATATTTATCTTCAATCTTTTCTTCAACGGTGAGTGAATCCAAATAATTGAACAAATCGACGGTTTGCGGTTTGATGATATTTTTACCATGATTCTTTTCAAGTTCTGTCAATATTTCACTGGATCTTGTGAGAATGTTCTTTGGTAACTTTGCCAGTTTGGCAACATGGATACCATAACTCTTGTCTGTCGGCCCTTCGACCACTTGATGCAAGAAAACAATATTGCCTTTTTCTTCCTTGGCTTTGACATGAACATTCTTGAGCGCTGGTAAATTATCTTCCAGATAAGTCAATTCATGGTAATGAGTCGAAAAGAGAATCTTGCAGTTGATTTTATGATGACAATATTCGATTATCGCCTGAGCCAAAGCCATACCGTCATAAGTCGCCGTACCCCTACCGATTTCATCAAATAAGATTAATGAATCCTTGGTGGCGTTTTGCAAGGCATAATTGACTTCCAACATTTCCACCATAAATGTAGATTTGCCTGTCGATAAATCGTCTGAAGCCCCAATTCTGGTGAAGATTTGATCGAATACCGGCAAAACCGCAGATTCAGCCGGAACGAAACAACCAATTTGAGCCATGATAATAATCATTGCCAGTTGGCGCATATAGGTAGATTTACCGCTCATATTCGGACCGGTAATCAGTAAAATCGTATTTGCTTCATCCATATAAAGACTGTTTTCAACAAACTGTTCCTCGAGCAACTCTTCAACTACCGGATGACGTCCGTTCTTGATTTCAAGTTTCTTCTCTTCTATGAGAACCGGTTTGTTATAGCGATTAGCCATCGAAACCCTCGATAAAGCAATCATCATGTCAATGATCGCAATCAACTTGGCAGCTAGCTGCAATTTGAAGGTTTCATTCTTGGCTTTTTCCTTTAAATCAAGAAATAGTTGATACTCGAGTTCCATGATTCGATCTTCAGACCCGAGAATGATCGCTTCCTTCTCTTTCAGTTCCTTGGTGATGAATCGCTCGGAATTGGAAAGGGTTTGTTTTCGCTCGTAACCAAACTCGTCCTTGACCAAGTCCATTTGCGATTTGGTCACTTCGATATAATAGCCAAAAACACGATTATAACCAACCTTCAATTTTTTCAGGTTGGTACGTTCTTTTTCTCTTTCGACAAACTCTTCCAGCCAATCCTTGGCATTGGCCTTGATGTTTCGCATTTCATCAAGTTCTTTAGAGTAGCCCTCCTTGATGAAACCGCCTTCTTTGATGGAAAGAGGCGGATTATCGATAATTGCCTTATCAATCTCTAGAGCCAAAAAATCCAGATCAGGCAAATCCAAAGCGATACTTTCGGCATAATCGTTATTCAATTGCTTAAGTAAATTCCTAACTTCGGGAATGACTTCCAAGGAACGTTTAAGATTTATCAGATCCTTGGCATTCGCGTTGCCGAAAGATATTCTGCCGGCAATTCTTTCCAAGTCATATACTTTTTTCAGTCGTTCAACCAATTCTTGACGAACGATAAAATTATTGTTGAAACTTTCCAACAATTCATAGCGTTTTAGAATCTGGACCTTGTCAATCAATGGTCTTAAAATTGAAGCTTTCAAGAATCTCGAACCCATGGCCGTCTGACATTTGTCCAGCAGCCAAAACAAGGTATTGTTGCTCGATCTGGAGACAAAGGTTTCCGTTAGTTCCAAATTGCGTTTGGAGTTGTTGTCAATTCTTAAATAACTGGTTGATTCAAACACCTGCACTTTTTGTAGATGCAACAATTGTTGTTTTTGCGTCAGTTCCAGATAATTGATCAACAAACCGAAAGCATTCAATAAACTTTTGTCGTAGACGTCCAGCACCAAATTTTGGTAGTATTTCTTTATTGTCAAATCATCATTGATGGAAATGGTCAAATCTTGATTCTTCAGGTTATTTTTTATGAATTTATCCTTGAATTTGGAAGTTATGACAATTTCCTTGACATTCAAATTCAGTATTTCACTCATCAGGATATTCTTGTCAAGCGGCAGTTTCTCCAGATATAGTTCACCGGTAGAAAGATCGGCATAGGCTAAAATGTATTGATCGCTACCTTCATAAACTGCCGAGATGTAATTGTTGTCTTTTTGTTTGATTGCCCCTTCTTCAATGATAGTACCCGGAGTAATGAGTTTGATGACTTCTCTTTTGACGATGCCCTTAGCAGTCGCAGGGTCTTCCACCTGTTCAACGATTGCGACTTTGTAACGTTTTTCCACCAACTTTTCCAGATATAAATTAACGGCATGATAAGGTACACCGCACATCGGAACTCTTTCCTCAACGCCTGCATCACGGCCTGTCAGCACTATTTCCAGCTCTTTGGAAGCAACAATAGCGTCTTGGAAAAACATTTCATAGAAGTCGCCAAGTCTAAAAAAGACTATAAAATCGCTATAGTCTTTTTTTATTTCGAGATATTGTTGCATCATTGGGGTATAACGACTTATTTCCACAGGTTTCAAAATAAACTCCTTATAACATTTTTAAAGACAAGAAGTAATTAAGTTTATCCTTGAATCAGCGGCCACAGATATTCATAACCCGCCCAACCAGCTGCAGCCAATAGTACAATAATCACAATTGTCCAAACGACTCTTCTGGTTCTTCTGCGTTTATAATACTTCTTGATAATCAAATTGATTTTTTCGTCAAGCAACTCTTTTTCTTCTTGGGAAAGAATATTGCTGTCAGAAAGAGTAGGTTCTGTTTCCAATTCTTCTGGAATTTCAATATCTGTCAATTCGCTTTCAGGTTCAGTCGGTTCAACAACTTCCTTAACTTCTTTTTTGACTTCCTCAACTTTTTCTACTTTGATAGGTTCTTCAATGATTTCTTCTTTAACCGGTTGAATAATGACTTCTTCAACTTCATCATGAACTTCTTCCGGAATATATGTTTCTTCAATCACTTCTTCCACGATGTCTTCCTCAACAGCTTCAGCGTCAGAGAAGACAGGAATATGATAATCAAAGAAATCATCTTTAGGATAATTGTTATACATGCCAAGAGCGTACTTCATATATTC
>JAVEWC010000129.1:0-3242 GCA_034004745.1 Candidatus Izemoplasmatales bacterium
ATCAGTGGCAAATTCAATGACTTACAGAAAGCATTGTACCAAATGGTGCTTGATGTCAATAAAGCAACAATTGAAAAGGTAAAACCGGGAATTTATGTCAAGGAACTCAATGAATTTGCCAAGGACAAATTAGCTGAAGGCATGATTAAATTGGGTTATATTAAAGAAAAGATTGAGATTGACAAGTATTATTATCATGGTGTCAGTCATTATCTAGGACTTGATGTCCATGATACAGGCACATATATGGAACCTTTGGCACCTGGAGCGGTAGTGACTGTAGAACCAGGTATCTATGTCGCTGAAGCAAAGATTGGCATTAGAATTGAAGATGATGTTTTGGTCACAAAAAACGGTCACGAAAACTTAAGTAAAGACATTATCAAGGAAATCGAAGATATCGAAGCTTTTATGAAGCGTTAGAGGTATTATGAGTTACGTAGAAGGAAATATTCAACGATATTTATTCTATAGCGAGGACAGTTCTTATTCGGTCATCAAAGTTAAAATTACCGATACCGATGATTTGGATGTTGTTCATTTTGAACCCACAATAATAGTTTGTGGGTTTTTTCCTAAGTTGGAAAACTCAGTAAATTATCGCTTTTACGGTGAAGTGGCCAATCATCCCAAATATGGAATTCAGTACAATGCCAATCGGTTTGAGAGAATGGTTGATAACACTTATGAAGGTTTATTGGATTATCTTTCCAGCGATTTGTTCAAAGGCGTAGGAATTAAAACCGCAGAAAGAATCATTGAAACTTTAGGTTTGTCGGCTTTGGACTTGATTGCCGAAGACAAACATGTTCTCGACAAGGTCCCAAAGATGAATGCAAAACTGCGTGATTCCATCTTTAGGGAAGTCGTCGACAACAAGGAAATGGAAAATACTCTTGTTTGGCTCTATAGTTTTGAAATATCACCGAAAATGGCAATGAGAATTTATTCACATTACGGAAGTTCCACTATTCAAACCATTAAAGAAAATCCTTATATCCTGATGGATCATATTGAAGGAATAGGTTTTAAAAGAGCGGATGAGATTGGTCTTAAGGTTGGATTTCAATATGATTCGCCCTTAAGGATAGCGGCTGTCATCTATTATTTATTGACGGAATATATGAATAAGTTCGGTGACACCTATTTATTGAAAACTGAGTTGATTGAATATACCATGACTTATCTTAATTCCCATCCGGATTTCAATGTAGAGAAAGAATTGGTGGATACACAATTAGAATCTTTGAAAGTCTTGGGAAAAGTCATATTCATTGAAGATAAAGTATCGCTGAATTTTCTTTATAACAGTGAATTGTTCATCGCCAAAAAGGTTGTTGCATTAAGTGAAATAAATGATAGCGGTTTGGACCGTGAAACTTTTGAATCATTATTGGATGACTTTCAAACCTTTAATGATATAACATACACTAAAGCCCAAAAAAAGGCGATTCACACGGCTTTGAACAATAATTTTTCTATCATTACCGGAGGCCCGGGAACTGGGAAAACCACGGTTATCAAAGGGTTGATCGACATCTATAAGATGTTGCATAATAATAGAATTGATGTGGATGCAATCAAGTTGGCTGCGCCGACAGGCAAAGCTGCCAAACGACTTTCCGAAGCAACTAATCTCAAAGCGACAACTGTTCATAAATTGTTGGGTTATGATTTTGAAGGCAATTTCAAGTTTGATGAATATTCTTCTCTTGAAGCGAAAATTATCATCATCGATGAAGCATCCATGCTCGATGCCCTCTTGGCAAAGAAGTTTTTTTCCGCTGTTTCAAGTTCTACCAAGGTCATCATGGTCGGAGACGCCAATCAATTGCCTTCAGTTGGTCCTGGAGATGTCTTGAACAATCTGATAAAGTCTAAATTGTTTGAATGCGTGGAACTGGATGTAATTCATCGCCAAGCAGCCGATTCACACATCATTTCCTTGGCATATGACATTTTAAATAAAAACATCAATGAAAATTTCTTTCATAACTATGAAGATAAAGAATTTATCAATGCCAATGATAATTTTATCTCATCGAGAATTGTTGAAAAAATCAAGCAATTGATTGAAAAAGGTTATGATTTTCATGATGACATCCAAGTGCTTATTCCGGTATATAAAGGTTATAATGGCATCGATAGAATCAATGCCTTGATTCAATCGACTTTCAATCAGGAAAATAAAGAGTATGCGGTCAAATTCAAGGACAAGGAATTTTGGTACAACGATAAGGTCATGCAATTGGTAAATCAACCTGAAGACAATGTCATGAATGGTGATCAAGGAACCGTGATCGGTATTACTCCAAACGATGAATTGATTGTAGATTTTTCGGATAATATCGTCAAATACAGCAAAAAAGATTTGGATAATCTTACTTTGGCTTATGCCGTTTCAATCCATAAATCACAGGGTTCGGAATTTAAATCGGTCATTATGCCACTCACAAAATCTTATACTATCATGTTGAAAAGAAAGCTGTTATATACAGGTGTGACCAGAGCGAAAGAAAAATTGATTCTTATCGGTGATTTTGATGCATATCGCCGGGGAGTTTTAGGGATTGACAGAGAGAGAAACACCTTGTTGAACCACTTTTTGGAGAATAGAAATCAAGAGTTGAATTCTGGACAAACAAAGATTTCAGATTTTTTGTAATCTGTTTGCAATAAACTGAGAAATATTGTATAATATTCCACGTAAATCAGGGACGAAGACAAGTAGTGGATTTTTATTAAAGAATAGAGAGTTCAGGCCAATGGTGAAACTGAACAATAAGAATCGACGAAGCTCCTTCCGAGAGGTGTAAAAACACACGTTACTTCGCGTTAAGAAGTATTTAAGTGCCGGTAATTTTACCGGAATTAAGGTGGTACCGCGTTCAATCGTCCTTTTTCATGGGGACGATTTTCTTTTTTAATTATTTTTATGGGGTGATGAAATTGAGATTTATGACAGGAAATGAAATTAGACAGACTTGGATTAACTTTTTCAAGGACAAGGGTCACGCAGTGGAAGAAGGAGCTTCTCTTATTCCTAACAATGACCCGACTTTACTTTGGATGAATTCCGGAGTTGCGGCCTTGAAGAAATACTTTGACGGTAGAGTGGTGCCAAAGAATCCGAGAATTGTCAATGTGCAGAAATGTATTAGAACCAATGATATAGAAAATGTGGGAAATACAGCCAGACACCATACATTCTTTGAAATGATGGGTAATTTTTCCATTGGCGA
>JAVEWC010000130.1:0-3203 GCA_034004745.1 Candidatus Izemoplasmatales bacterium
GTTGTACCGATATTATCACCTAAGACAATAGCGATTGCGCCTATCAAAGGCACGCCGCCAGTTGAATATAATTGTTGGAGAATACCGATTGTCGCAGAAGATGATTGAATGATGGCAGTGGTGATAACACCAACGATAACCCCAAGAATCGGTGATTCGCCAACATTTTGCAACACTTGGGCAAAAGCCGGAAGTTGAACCAATTGTTTAAGAGCAGTTCCCATGGTATCAAGACCAAAGAATAACATACCGAAGCCGAACAACACCCTGCCAAAATGTTGAATTTTCTTTCTTTTAATAAAGAAGATAAGAAATGCGCCAACAAACATGATTGGCATAACATACCCACCAATATTCAAACTAATGATAAGTGAGGTGATGGTGGTACCGATATTGGCCCCAAAAATCACCCCAACAGCCTGAGGTAGCGTCATTAATCCCGCCCTGACCAAACCAACAACCAAAGCCGTAGTGGCACTTGATGATTGAATGATGGCGGTGAGTAAAATACCAACTAAAATACCTTTAAGCGGTGTGTTAGTTGTTTTCTCCAAGAATAATTTTAGTTTTGAACCGGCGATTTTCTTTAAGGCGTCACTCATTAAGTTGATTCCATAAAGGAAAATTCCCAGTCCACCAACAATTTCAAAAATAGTTACTTTCCAATCGATGTCAGCTAAAAACATAAATGGCATATTTTACTCCTGATCAGATAGATTTAAAACCGAACTTATTATATCAAATCAGTTAAAAAATACAAGAAAATATTATGCATTAATCAAACTAGTTTTATAATTTCTCACTAACTCGTCTGCATCTTTCAATAACTCGTCAGTTTTGTCCCAGGTTCCAAGGTTAGCGCCACAAGCTAAAGCGTGTCCGCCACCGTCATATTTATTGGCCAATTCATTGATAGCCGGGCCCTTGGAACGTAGTCTGGCTCTGACAATATTATTTTCATATTCAGCGAATAAAATCCAGACTGGACAATCTTCCAAAGTGGAAAGTTCATTTACCAAAGACGTGGCTTCTTCCAAAGAAACGTCAAATCTTTCGATTACGTCAGGCATCATCTTGATATAAGCAACACCATTTTCAGTTTTTTGGAAATTCAAAAGTACATAACCCTGAAGTTTCATCAAATTTTCCGATTTTACGCTCAATCGACTCAAGACATCGACAAAATCTAAACCATATTGCAATAGATGAGCCACTGCGATGAAGGTATCGGCGTTAACGGAACGAAAACGAAATCTACCGGTATCAGTGACAATACCAGTATATAAAGCTGTAGCAGCTGCCATATTGATTTTCAATTCTTCTTGAAACTTTAAGTAGAATTCCAAGATAATTTGTGCAGTTGCCGGTCTTGTGGTATCAACATATATTAAATCGCCGTATTCAACAACCGGGATATGATGATCGATTTTAATGACAAACTTTGCCAATTTAAATCTTTGATCAGACACTCTATCTTCCGAAGCAGTATCGACTACTATCGATAAGGCATCCTTGAAAAGCTCATCATCAATCACATCAGGCGTGCCGACAAAATCAACGTATTCAGCTTTTTCACCGACTACATATACTTCTTTTTCAGGAAAACTTTCCTTCAAAATATTTTTCAAACCAAAACCAGCTCCATAGCAATCGCCGTCAGGACGAATATGCATATGGATGATGATGCGGTTAAATTCCTTTATTTTTTCTAATATTTGTTTTTGAATCATGAAATTCACCCCTTAATTAGTTTATTTAAATCTTTTAAAATGTTATCTGTATCTTCCCAGGTGTTGACCGTACAACCACATGCATAGAGATGTCCGCCGCCGCCATATTTTTTTGCGACTTCCAAGACTGGATAATCTCTTGAACGGAGTTCGCAAATAATTCTATCTTGATTTTTATCATAAGTGAAGTTAGCCCATATCGGTATTTCCTTAATCCCGGCCATCTGAGAAATCAGGGCTCGGCTGACAAAATTAGGATCAAGATTGTATTCATCCAAGAATGCTAAGGTGTTTTTGCGATAAGCAACATTTTTCTTGGTATATTCCACAGAATTGAAAAAGATATTTTTAATCTTTCTACTCTCCAAAGATTCAAGATAAATCAAGTCATGTATCTCGGAAGTATTGATGTTTTTCTTCAGAAGTTTACTTGTCGTCAGAAGGGTTTTGGCAGTAGTCGAACTATACAGGAATCTCCCGGTATCGCCAATGATGCCCATGTACAGAGCTCTAGCGCTTTCTTTTGTTATCTCTATACCTAAACTTATTAGCAGATTAGCTATCATTTCTGAGGTGGAAGAGCTTTCTGTATCACGAATATAATAATCATATTCAATATCAGGGTTGTTTTGATGGTGGTCAATCAAAACAAGTTGTGAGTGATTGATGAAATCTGCTTCATTAAGCATCTGTTTAGCCACTGTATCAAGAATGAATACCAATGATTTTTTCTTC
Source organism: Candidatus Izemoplasmatales bacterium (assembly GCA_034004745.1). GTDB lineage: Bacteria > Bacillota_I > Bacilli_A > Izemoplasmatales > Hujiaoplasmataceae > UBA2289. The sequence goes on from JAVEWC010000130.1 coordinate 2,466, forward strand.
GTTTCATCATCGATAATATCCAATTCCTGAAAATAATTTTGACTATTCGTATCGCCTATTGCATAGATTTGCTTTTTTGGGTATTTGTTTTTTAAAGCGTAATATAAACCAAACTGCGAGCCATAAGCATCTAGATCGGGATTTTTGTGTCTAGCAATAACTATTGAGTCAAATCTTTCTATAAGACCAAACACTTCTCTTTCCATTCACATACCTCCAACTGAAGTTTTAACATTACATTCTATCATAAATGTTTACTAATATCTATTCATATGACTACAATTTTTTCAGCACTCGACATATTTCTTTATAAATATGTTATATTATGCTATAATATTGTCACAATTAATCGTTTTTGAAAGGTTTTTAACATGTTGAAACTTAAAAGATTTATAATTTTATCAGTCATTTTGTTCATCACAATTCTTATAGTTGGTTGCGATACTCAAGCAACCACAACTTTTACTACGGATTTTACCACAGTCACAAACTCACAAACGTCGACAAACCCGACTACACAAACACCTACGACTAACACTACTACTAGTACTATTATTACCACTACTCAACCAATTACAACCCAATTACCGACGACGATTATTACAACCGAAACTCCCACAACCGCTTCTACCACATTAAATAGTTATATCGGTATTGAAGTTACCGAAGTCAGAAAAACTGAATATGAATACAACGAAACTTTTGACCAACATTCAATTACCGTGATAATCAAAAGAT
>JAVEWC010000131.1:0-3185 GCA_034004745.1 Candidatus Izemoplasmatales bacterium
AATCGTCTGTATGGTGCGCAAAATCCTTGCTCAAGACGTTAACAGCCATGTTATTGCAGTGATCGCCGATTCGCTCAATATTGGATAAAATGTCGACATAAAAACCAGCTTCATTTTCTTCATTGAACTTGTCATTGATACGGTTCAAGTGGTTTCTTCGGTAATCTTTAACCAATTGATCGAGTTCTTCTTCTTTTTTTGTTATTTCCAAAGCTAACTCATGGTTGTCGTTGAAATAACATCTAAGTGCTTTTTCCAGTTGGTCGCGAATGATGGAGAATAAATGCAATAATTCATCTTTGGTTGCTTGATGAAGAATCATTTTTTTCTCTTTGCGTTCCTGGAAGAATTCGAAAAGATTGTCAAAATGATCACCAATACGCTCCAAGTCAGTTATTGTATCTATATTTTTTGCGACTCTTTGAATTTGATTGTCGCTTAAATCATTCGCACCAATATCGACTAGGTAATTATGAATCTTGTCATCCATCGAATCAAGCATTTCTTCACATTGTTCGCCAAGTTCGAAGGCTTTATCATCATTCTCAAATGCATAGTTATAGGCAAACTCCAGCATTCCTCTGGCAACATTGCCCATATTCATCATTGCTTTTTTAGCGTTTTCCAATGCTAAATCAGGTGAGGATTTAAGTAGTAATTTATCAAGAACGATTTCATCGATTTCAATCTGATCATGAGCGGGAATTATTTTCGTCACAATCCAAACCATTTGTTTGACAAACCAGAAAAGAATTAAGACTGTAACAATGTTGAAACTGACATGGGCAAGCGAAATCGTCAATTTATTGGTTAAGTAATCCGCACCTACAATGCTTTCCGATAACCAACTAATGAATTTTGTATATGGATTAAGCAATATTAAAAATAATATTGTACCAAAGGCATTAAATAATACGTGGACCAAAGCAGTTCTTTTGGCACTTGAACTTCCACCTACTGAAGCCATTATGGAAGTAACGGTTGTACCGATATTATCACCTAGGACAATAGCGATTGCACCTATCAAAGGCACGCCGCCAGTTGAATATAATTGTTGGAGAATACCAATTGTCGCAGATGATGATTGAATGATGGCAGTGGTGATAACACCGACGATAACCCCAAGAATCGGTGATTCGCCAACATTTTGCAATACTTGGGCAAAAGCCGGAAGTTGAACCAATTGTTTAAGGGCGGTTCCCATGGTATCAAGGCCAAAGAATAACATACCGAATCCAAACAACACTCTACCTAAATGTTGAATTTTCTTTCTTTTAATAAAGAAGATAAGAAATGCGCCAACAAACATGATTGGCATAACATATCCACCAATATTCAAACTAATGATAAGTGAGGTGACGGTGGTACCGATATTGGCCCCAAAAATTACCCCAACAGCCTGAGGTAGCGTCATTAATCCCGCTCTGACCAAACCAACAACCAAAGCCGTAGTGGCACTTGATGATTGAATGATGGCGGTGAGTAAAATACCAACTAAAATACCTTTAAGCGGTGTGTTAGTTGTTTTCTCCAAAAATAATTTTAGTTTTGAACCAGCGATTTTCTTCAGGGCGTCACTCATCAAGTTGATTCCATAAAGGAAAATTCCCAGTCCACCAACAATTTCAAAAATAGTTACTTTCCAATCGATGTCAGCTAAAAACATAAATGGCATATTTTACTCCTGATCAGATAGATTTAAAACCGAACTTATTATATCAAATCAGTTAAAAAATACAAGAAAATATTATGCATTAATCAAACTAGTTTTATAATTTCTCACTAACTCGTCTGCATCTTTCAATAACTCGTCAGTTTTGTCCCAGGTTCCAAGGTTAGCGCCACAAGCTAAAGCGTGTCCGCCACCGTCATATTTATTGGCCAATTCATTGATAGCCGGGCCTTTGGAACGTAGTCTGGCTCTGACAATATTATTTTCATATTCAGCGAATAAAATCCAGACTGGACAGTCTTCCAAAGTAGAAAGTTCATTTACCAAAGATGTGGCTTCTTCCAATGAAACGTCAAATCTTTCGATTACGTCAGGTGTCATCTTGATATAAGCAACGCCATTTTCAGTTTTCTGGAAATTCAAAAGGACATAGCCTTGAAGTTTCATCAAATTTTCCGATTTTACACTCAATCGACTCAAGACATCGACAAAATCCAAACCAAATTGCAATAGATGAGCTACAGCAATAAAGGTATCGGCGTTAACGGAACGAAAACGGAATCTACCGGTATCGGTGACGATTCCGGTATAAAGTGCGGTAGCAGCAGCCATGTTGATTTTTAATTCTTCTTGGAACCTTAGATAAAATTCCAAAATGATTTGTGCGGTTGCCGGTCTTGTGGTATCAACATATATCAAATCGCCATAATCGGCAATCGGAATATGATGATCAATTTTGATGACGAACTTTGCGAGTTTGAATCTTTGGTCGGAGACTCTATCTTCCGAAGCAGTATCGACGACTATCGATAAGGCATCCTTGAAAAGTTCATCTTCAATCACGTCAGGCGTGCCGACAAAATCAACGTATTCAGCTTTTTCACCGACTACGTATACTTCTTTTTCCGGAAAACTTTCCTTTAATATATTTTTCAGTCCGAATCCAGCGCCATAGCAATCGCCGTCAGGACGAATGTGCATATGGATGATGATACGGTTAAATTCTTTTATTTTTTCTAATATTTGTTTTTGAATCATGAAATTCACCCCTTATTTAGTTTATTTAAATCTTTTAAAATGTTATCTGTATCTTCCCAAGTATTGACGGTGCAGCCACATGCATAAAGATGTCCGCCGCCACCATATTTTTTTGCGACTTCCAAGACTGGATAATCTCTTGAACGAAGTTCGCAAATAATTCTATCTTGACTTTTGTCATAAGTAAAATTAGCCCATATCGGTATTTCCTTAATCCCGGCCATTTGAGAAATCAAGCCTCTACTGACAAAATTAGGATCGAGCTTGTATTCATCCAAAAATTCTTGAGTATTTTTGCGATAAGCCACATTTTTCTTGGTATATTCCACAGAATTGAAAAAGATATTCTTAATCTTTCTACTCTCCAAAGATTCAAGATAAATCAAGTCATGTATCTCGGAAGTATTGATGTTTTTCTTCAGAAGTTTGCTTGTCGTCAGAAGGGTTTTGGCTGTAGTCGAACTATACAGGAATC
>JAVEWC010000014.1:0-6717 GCA_034004745.1 Candidatus Izemoplasmatales bacterium
AGCGTTTGCATGGTAATATCATCACCGCATGAAGGATTCTTGATTCTGACGCTTTGATAGTTTGCATCATCAATCAAACCCTTGTTGCGAGGGTTTTTATAATGTTCCATGATTATTTCACGGTATAAATTGTCTAAATTGCTCATAGTTCCTCCTAAAAACCAATTTCTTGGAAATATGCTAAAGCCTCTTTTGTGACTTCAATAAAACGGTCGACTTCAAGAACTGTGTTATATACGTATACGGAAGCTCTCAAAGAAGAATTAATTCCCAAAAAATCATGAATTAATTTGGCACAATGCTGGCCGCTTCTTAATGCGATATTTTTCATCGCATAATAAGTTATGGCATCATGTGCGGGAATGTCTGCCAAATTGAAAGTGATGATACCACTATCAGATTTGGGATTGTAAATTTTTATGCCATCAATTTTTGACAAGCCGGAATAAAGTCGGTTATATAATTCTTCAGTAATTTTGGATAGTCGATCAAACCCTAAATTTTCCAGATAGTCAATTGCTTTCGCAAGCCCAATTATTGAAGCAATTGGCATTGTTCCAGCTTCAAATTTTTGAGGAGCTTTTTTCCAGGTTGAAGTTTGCTTCTCGACATCCTCATTCATATCCCCACCAAATTCAATTGGTTCTAAAAGGTCCAAATATCGGGATTTACCATAAAGGACACCAACCCCTGTAGGCCCCAACATCTTATGTCCTGAAAAAGCTAAAAAGTCAACATCCAACTTCTTGACATCAACGGGAAAATGTTGAATTGCTTGAGCGGCGTCCAAGATCACCAAAGCGCCGACATGATGGGCAAGTTCAATCATTTCTTCCACAGGGTTCAAATAACCAAGCACGTTTGAAACATAAGAAATAGCTACAATTTTCGTATGCGAATTCAAAACTTTCTTGAAGGCTTCAATCGTAATTTTTCCTGCTTTATCCAATTCGATGAATCTCAATTTAGCTCCGGTTTTATTGGCTACATTTTGCCACGGCAAAAATTGGGAGTGATGTTCCTGCTCGGAGATGACAATCTCCGAAGTTTCATCAAGGAAATTCAAGCCATAACTTGAAGCGACCAAATTCAAACTGGCGGTTGTTCCTCGGGTAAAAACGATTTCTTCTGTTTTGGCGTTGATGAACCTTGCAACTTTTTCTCTTGATTCTTCATAGAGATTTGTAGTTTCTACGCTTTGGGCATACATACCGCGATTGATGTTGGCCGATAGCCTGGAATTGTACATTTCACAGGCTTCAATCACTGTTTTTGGTTTTAGGCTAGTCGCGGCTGTATCAAAGTAAATATAGTCGTCCTTGAGTTGCGGAAAATCTTTACGAATATTATCACTCATTTTAAGAATTTCTCCTGATTACTCTTGAAACTTGTCTTTTCAATATTTTTTCTATCTTTTCGTTATCGATTAAACTTATGAAAGGTAGGGTATAGCCGTTGATGATTAATGATTTGGCTTCACTTTCGGTCATTCCCCTGCTCTTCAAATAATATAGCTGCAATTCGTCCATTTGTCCGATAGCTGCACCATGTGAAGCTTCAACATCGTATTCATCAATCAATAACTTTGGTTCAACTGAGATTTCGCTGTTATCCGATAACATGATGCCTTTATTGTTTTGATGACATTTTGACAATTCTTGGCCTTTGGCGATAAAACCGGTGACATGATAATTCAATTTGGCATTTTCTTGAGCGATCAGCCAGTTATTGATCTTGGAAGTAGTTGATTTCGCCAAATGATTGACGCGTTGATTGACCGTGTGCTGGACACCGTCAGCGCCAACATTCAACTGCTCAATCGTTACTTCTGCTTTTTCTTCCAAAAGATTGACTTCCAAATCAAAATCGATTTTACCATTGAAAACCAAAGCGTTCATAATATCCAATTTTGCTTTTTTAGCCAAATTAATGATTAATCTATGCTTGCTGCTGGTTTTGGTCTTTGCGTGAAAATCAGTAAAAAGCGTCAATTCTGAAGCTTCTTTTAAATCGAAGCGAATACTATAATCCGCCCTTTTGGATTGTGAAGTCAAAAGATAGATTTTAACCTTATTTTTGATTTCAAAGATGAAATCATCTTTTTGTGTATAATTATCAAGAAAAACAAAAAATTCATTTCCTTTATCAAATAGCAAATGATTGTTTTTGATTTTGATTTCCGTATTGTTGCTGATAAAGTCGTCGGTAAAGATTATCAAGTTTGATTCATCTTTCAGATGTTTTAAAATATCCATATTAATGTTTAGACGGGCAGGTTCCCAAAGAATAAGGCTTGACTTCTTCGTCTTCTATTCCTAATTCTTTCTTTACCCAGTCATAACCTTCCTGGTCAATCTTTTTGATCAATTCATCTTTACCAGTCATTACTATCTTGCCATTTATCATAATATGTACAAAATCCGGTGTGATATAATCCAAAAGCCTCTGATAATGGGTTATTAATACTAAACCCAAATCGGGTGATTTTAGGTCCGTGACATTTTCACCGACAAGTTTTAAGGCATCTACGTCCAGTCCTGAATCTATTTCATCCAAAAAAGCAATTTTCGGATTCAACATTTTCATTTGCAGAATTTCATTTCTTTTCTTTTCACCACCGGAGAACCCTTGATTCAAGAAACGATGAGCCAAGCCTTGACCCATTTTCAAATCTTGAGAAGCTTTTTCAAATTTCAAGATGAAACGACCGATTCTCAAGTGTTCATCCTTTTTCATCCTTGTTTGCACCGCTGCCTTGACAAAGTCAAAATTAGTCACTCCAGGAACTTCAATCGGATTCTGCATGGCCAAGAAAATCCCCATTCTACTTCTTTCATCGACGGTTTTCTCAATGATGCTTTCATCGTCAAGTAAAATATCGCCTGATTCTATTCTATAGCTTGGATGCCCCATGCATATCTGTGCCAAAGTTGATTTTCCAGTTCCGTTTGGCCCCATAATAGCGTGGGTTTCCCCGCCATTTACAATTAAGTTCAATCCTTTCAAGATCATGTTGCCTTCGATTGAGACATATAAATCCTTGATTTGTAATTTCATGTCCATACCTCCCAAGATACCATAAATAGTTTAACGCATTTTAGCCCTTTTTGCAAAAAATATGAATGAATAGTTTCCACAATTTAACTAAAAAGAAAAAAAAGAAAGGTTCTAATTAGAACCTTCCTATTCATCTACAGGTTGCGAACCTATAATATCCGGACTTTCCTGATGTTTAAGCGAAGTTTTACCAAGTAACTTTCTAAATAAAGTCAGGAACAAGAATGAGAATACGGAAATGACTACACCAATGATATATGCACCCATACCAAAGGTCAACCCAATCATGGCTGCCAACCAAAGGGTTGCTGCTGTTGTCAAACCATAGATGCCATTTCTGGTTTTAAGGATTGTACCTGCACCCAGGAAACCAACTCCGGTAACAACTTGGGCAATAACTCTTTGACGCTGTATTTGCACTTCTATGGCATATCCCATATCGATAAATTTGATTGCTTGAGCAATTGAGTCATAATATAGAGCATCCTGCAAAATCGCTATTCCCGCTGCACCAAAAGCTACCATCAAATGAGTGGTGACACCGGCAATTTTATGACGCATCTGTCTTTCTAGACCGATGACCCCGACAAAGACAGCTGTAAGTACCATTCTGACAATGATTTCAATTATTCCCGGACCAGAATCCAGATAATTAGTAATAAAAGATAAGATCATATTTACCACTCCCTTCTGAGAACGTTTTCTTATAGGTAATTTACAATTATACCATCAAGCACTTTATTTTTCAACTTTCTTTTGTTTTTCTTTTCCTGGATTTACGTGAATCATACAATGAATTACATCCGACAATTCGTCTTCGATATTATCATGAATCTTTTCAGCGATTTGATGTGCTTCATTAAGGGAGAGGTTCTTATCCAAGGAGATCTCAAGGTCAACATAATACTTTACACCGAACAATCTGGTTTTAATTTCATCGATGGACAGGACTTTATCATCCCTCAATACTATTCTTTTGATAGCTTCTACTTGTTCATCTCCTGCCGCTTCATCCACAACTTGCGATACCCCGGTTTTAACAATCTTGAATCCGAGCTTCAAGATAAAGAAGAGAATGAAAATCGAAGCGATAGGGTCAAGAAAGCCAAGATTGAAAATTGCTCCCAAAATCCCTATTAATGCGCCGATGCTGGTCAAGGTGTCGGAGCGATGGTCCCAAGCTTGAGCCAACAATGCCTGTGAATTGGCTTTTTTCGCATCAACTTTGGTTTTGCGGTATAAAATTTCTTTAACAATCAAAGTTATAAAAACCACTATTATGGTGTAATAAGCAGGAACTTCAATCACCAAATCATTGAAGATGACATTGTAAAGCTTGGTAAAAGCATTTTTGCCAACTTCAAAGGCGGTGATGATTAACGCTACCCCCAGAAAAATCGAAACCATCGAATCAAACTTGTCATGTCCGTAAGGATGGGCTTCATCTCTTTCTTTCTTGGAAAATTTCGCTGAAACAAACACCACTAAATTTGTGGCGATGTCGCTTATGGAGTTGATGGCATCGGTAATCAAGACACTAGAGTTACCAATTATACCGCCTACGAGTTTGATTGCAGCTAAAAAGCTGTTGGCGATAATTGTCCATATAGTATTTTTTTTAATGATTTTTTCTTCTCTAGCTTTCATATTTCCACCTTAAGTCAAAAGTGCGGAAAAACCCGCACTTTATTTTTATTAACGCAAATCCAATTCCAGGAATATCTGACGATAATAGATATTGCTGATTTGGTTTAAGACATTTATTAAATCTGCTTCATTGCCACTGAAGTAATCCGAGTCCTCATTAACCAAAGCTCCGTCAATAAGTTCATCAGCTACGGCTATGTTCAAGTAACCAACCACGTACAAAGCATCATGTAATTTACTTGCAAATTCAGTTAAAGCGGCGGAAACTGATGTCGGTATCATCGGTCTGGTGAAACCATAACTGTCCAATAGATCGATTGTACCAAAGGTTATAACACTGAAGCGGTATTGCATATAAAGCTTCATTTGATCGTAGTTCAAATAATCAGAGTCATTTTCCACGCCTTCGGTAAATTCTGGTTCACTGGAAGAATTATAAGTCATGGTAAACTTCGCAGATGGCATTTCAAAGGCAGTGCCCTTTCTAACATTAATCAAATGTAAACCAAATGAAGTTTTCAATAATTCAGTATCAAGTAATGATTCTTCATCGATATTTTCCGGTAATTGATAAGTTTGGTACATTTCCACCAAGCGATTGACAAAATCGTCATGATACTTATTGATGGTTTTAGAATATGTCAATGATCCCTGTGATGATAAATTTTCTGTCATTAGGAACAATCCATAACTCTTGTATGCACCCCAAGTTTCATCATCTCTAGTTGCCAAACGGTATTCACTTACAAGTCCAGAGAACGTGTTTTCTTCTACAGCGATATAATCTCTGATTTCTGCTTCCAAACTAGCAATTAAAGCATCAAACTCGGTTGTATCGGTCATTTCATCATAAAATTCATTGTAATCGTCAGGCGTACCGTCTTCGTTACGGTCAACAAAAATCAAGATGTGATCAGCATTCAAGGAGAAATAATTTTCATAATAAGGCGTCATCATAGCGAGTAGATCATTGACTACGGCGTAATCGTCATCTTGAATTTGATCGAAAATGTAAAGCGGTTGCAACGTTTGCTTAATATAATAATCTGTCAACATTTCTTCCATATTCTTGGCACCATATGCTAAGTACAGATATTCTTCCCAAGTATAATAGGTTGCGTACATTGACCCTTCAAATTGGGTTTTCATTTCATTGAAAGCATTGATGTGTTCGGTCATTTTAACAGATTCATTCTCGGTATAATCCATTTCACAAACACCGGTATTCAAGCAATAAACATCCTCATAATGAGCATTAATCATCGCTTTGGTTGCGGCAGCGTTCAATAAATACATCGCTGCGTTGTTGTTCAAGGCATATGTCAACAATTGATCCGGGGTAATTTCCACGTCGTCATAACTGCCTACCAAAGTCGCATCAAAATCAGTTGGAGCTTCATAGGAACTGTCAATTACTGCATAATCCATACCCAAATAATAATCGTGAACTTTAAAATTATGTTTTGCTCTAAGTTCGGCAACGCGACGATTGACGAAATTTTGAAGCTCTAGGTTGCCGTTGATGAGTTTTTCTTTGATTTCTTGGTAAACGGCTTCACCTATCAAAGTGATAAGTTCAGCTTCTGTTCCCGTAAAATCACTGACATCCGCTGTTTCTACTTCTTGTAAATTCAATATCATATAATAAGCAGTGTCGTTGTTGGAATAGAATTTTTCAGGACGATAACTGTAATAAAGCGAGGTGTCTGTTCCGTCTTTAAATTCGGAATAAGTATTGAGACTGGTGAAAATGTATTTTGTCAGATTGGCATTGAATTTGGAGATGTCATTATAGCTGACAGTGAATTGGTCCATCGCCAATAAATCGTCAAAAGTTGTCGTCGGTGCTACTTCATCACGATAGCCGCTATAAATGTCGTTGTACATATTGAGATAGTATTCAAAAATTTCTGCTTCAGTCAAGTTTCTGGTATTGGTATCATTGAAAGCAAATGAAGGAACTTCTTCAATCGGTGTAGTTCCGGTATAAAGCATCAACTTTGAATCCTTGGT
>JAVEWC010000014.1:6817-14780 GCA_034004745.1 Candidatus Izemoplasmatales bacterium
GTTGTTTGGGTGCTTGTACTATTGCCACAAGCGACCAATAACAAACCAAGAATGGTTATTAATGTGACGAGAGTAAATCTTCTTGACAGTTTTTGCATGTTATAAACTCCTTTTAAAATTATATGTCTTTTATATTATATAACAAATACAAAAGATTTGAAAATCTTTTTTGTTGTTTCGGGTAAATATGATAAGTTTTTTAAATAAAAAAGAAAACACCTTAATCGCTTAAGGTGTTAGCTTGATAAAATAAACCTATTCGATAACTTGTGAGTAATCGGCAGCTGCCATTCTTTGATACATTGCCCAACGACGTTTAGCGTCGACGATGTTGTTGTGCAACAATCTATCAGCTTCGCTAGGATTTGTAGCCACTAATTGTTGGTAACGACTTTCGCTCAACAAGAAGTCATGATATTTTTCCCATTGTGGTTCTTTGGAATCGATTTGTAGAGGGTTCTTGCCTTCCGCGATTCTTCTTGGGTCATATCTGAATGTTGGCCAGTAGCCGCATTCTGTAGCGAGTTTTGCTTGTTGATGGCTATTGCCCAGACCGCCGTTGATACCGTGAGCGATACATGGTGAGTAAGCGATGATTAATGATGGTCCTGGATAGCTTTCCGCTTCTTTCATGGCTTTCAATACTTGAGTAGCATTAGCGCCATGGCTGATAGCCGCAACATAGACTGACTCATATGTCATTGCTTGAGCTGCCAAGTCTTTCTTCTTGCCAGGTTTACCGGCTGCGGTAAACTTCGCAATTGAACCAGAACGAGCTGATTTTGAAGATTGACCGCCGGTGTTGGAATAAACTTCAGTGTCTAGGACAAGGATGTTTACGTCTTCATTATTGGCGATAACATGATCCAAACCGCCGTAACCGATGTCATATGCCCAACCGTCGCCACCGATAATCCATTGTGATTGACGGACGAAATAATCTTTGAGTTCCAATAATTCTTTAGCTGCGCTTGCTTTGCATTTTTCAAGCATAGGTAAGATTTTCTTGGAAAGTTCCAAGGTCTTTTCACCGTTTTCACGGTTTTCAATCCACTCATTAAGCAAACTTCTTAATTCTTCATTGAACTTATCGTTGTTTTCAACGATCAATGTTTGCATTCTGTCTCTGATTGTATTTTGTGCAATCTTCATACCGAAGCCATATTCAGCGTTATCTTCGAACAAAGAGTTAGCCCAAGCCGGTCCTCTGCCTTCAGAATTCTTGGTATATGGAGAAGCCGGGAAGGAAGCGCCATAAATTGATGAACAACCGGTAGCGTTGGCAATGGTCATTCTTTCGCCGAATAATTGGGTTGCGAAACGGATGTACGGTGTTTCACCGCAACCAGCACAAGCACCACTGAACTCAAATAACGGTTGATTGAATACAGCGTTTTTATAGGTGGTTCTTCCGACTAATTCGCCCTTGTAAGGAACTTCATTATATAAGTAATCAGCCAGAACATGTTCTTTGGCGTCGATTCTATCTTGGATAGGACTCATTTTCAAAGCTTTGGTTGGAGCTGGACAAGTATTGACGCACACCATGCAACCGGTACAGTCAAGAATTGAAACTTCAATACGATATTTCAAGCCTTCCAAACCTTTACCTTTGGCATCAACCCAATTAGCTTCTACCGGAGCGTTTTTGACTTCTTCATCAGTAGCCAGGATAGCTCTGATACATGCATGTGGACATGCATAAGCGCATTGGTTACATTGAATACAGTTTTCACTGATCCAAGTGGAAACTTCTTCAGCCACACCACGTTTTTCATAACGTGCTGTGCCATTAGGAATTTGTCCGTCTTCAATACCCAAGAAAGCTGAAGTCGGTAAATCATAACCATTTATGGCATTGACAACATCGGCGATATTTCTTACGAAATCCGGACGATTTTCATCAAGCGACACTTCAGTTTTAAGGTTAGCCCATTCCGGATTAACTTTAATTTCAACTAAGCCGTCAGCGCCTAAATCTACTGCTTTATAGTTCATTTCAACAATTTCTTCACCCTTGCGGCTGAAGGTTTTCTTCGCATATGACTTCATTGCGTCTTGAGCTTTTTCATATTTCATGATTTGTTCATTGAGCTTAAAGAAAGCGGATTGCATGATGGTGGAAACCATCTTGACTTCACCGATTTCCTTAGCTAATTTATAAGCGTCGATAATAAATAATTTAGCTTCTCTCTTAGCTAAGATTTTTTTGACTTTATCCGGTAGGAATGCTTCGATTTCATCTGGGGATTTAGTGGTTGAAAGTAAGAATGTTCCACCTTTTCTGATACCTTTGATAAGATCGAATCTTGTCAAGTAACTTTCTTGTGAACAAGAGACGAAGTGAGGGTTGTTAACCAGGTAAGTTGAACGAATCGGATTCTTGCCGAATCGTAAATGCATTCTGGTAACGCCGCCACTCTTCTTGGAATCGTAAGAAGCATAGGCTTGGCCATATAGATTAGTGTAATCACCAATAATCTTGGAGATATTCTTGACCGCACCAACTGTACCGTCACTACCTAAACCGAAGAACAACAATTCAGTTGTATCAGGATCGGTTACGTCTGGAGCTTCTTCTTCAACCAAACTTGAATGCATTACGTCATCAACGATACCGATGGTGAAGTTATTTTTCATTTCTTCTTTTAGGTTCTTGTAGACAGCGAAGATTTGCGCTGGAGTAGTATCTTTTGAAGATAAACCATATCTACCGCCAATGATTGCTGGTTGTTTTTCTCTATCATAGAAGATTGATTTAACATCTAAGTATAGAGGTTCGCCAACAGATCCGCTTTCTTTGGTTCTATCCAAAACAGCGATTCTTTCAACTGTTTCAGGTAAGATGTCAAAGAAATATTTGCTTGAGAATGGACGGTAAAGGTGAACTGAGATTAAACCGACTTTTTCGCCTTTGGCAACTAGATTGTCGATAACTTCCTTGATGGTTTCAGTAACTGAACCCATAGCGACGATAATGTCAGTTGCGTCTTTAGCACCATAATAATTGAATGGTTTATAGTCTCTTCCTGTTTCTTTCGAAATCTCTTCCATATAACCATTAACGATGTCAGGAATTGGACGATAGAATTGTTCTTGAACTTCTTTAGCTTGGAAGTATACGTCATCATTTTGTGCTGTACCCATAGTTTTAGGGTTAGCGGAGTTAAGTGCTCTTTTTCTGAATTTTTGCACAGCTTCCTTGTCAAGAAGTCTATCAAAAACGTCATAAGACAATACTTCAATCTTGTTGACTTCATGTGAAGTTCTGAAACCGTCAAAGAAGTGAACAAATGGAATGCTTGATTTAATCGCAGCCAAGTGAGCGATACCAGCAAGGTCCATTGTTTCTTGAACTGAACCGGAAGCTAGCATAGCGAAACCTGTCATTCTCGCTGCGTAAATATCTTGGTGGTCACCGAAGATTGATAATGCATGAGCTGCGATTGATCTGGCAGCGACATGGATAACACCCGGCAATAATTCACCAGCTATTTTATACATGTTAGGAATTTTAAGTAATAAACCTTGAGATGCAGTAAATGTTGTAGTCAAAGCTCCTGCCACTAATGAACCGTGAACAGTTGCTGCGGCACCTGCCTCTGATTGCATCTCCACAACCTTAACCGGCATGCCAAATAGATTCTTCTTACCTTGAGCCGCCCATTGATCGACGAATTCAGGCATCGGGCTTGACGGAGTAATCGGGTAGATTCCCGCAACTTCAGTAAAGGCATAAGAAACATAAGCAGCTGCTTGGTTTCCATCCATTGACTGAAAAACTTTCTTTGTTGTCATAAACAACCTCCTATATTTTTTGCTAATAATTGTTAGCACATAATCGTTCATCTTATTATAACTTAAAAACAACTTAAAAACAATTGCAATTTAGTTTAAATTGACCCTCAAAAAATAAAAGGAAGAAATCATCTAAATTATGATTTCTTCACTTGGTTCATTTTGTCTCGCAGCGATTAATTTATATAGAGATAAATCAATGCCTTGTTCTAAAAATACTTTTTTATAGGTATCAAGGGCTAAAGTTTCAAGATTACATTCTTGCGAAAGATGGGCTAAAACAATGAATTTTGTTCTTTCCCCCGTTAAATTTAACACGAGATTCGCACTATCTTCATTTGATAGGTGACCTTGATCATCCAAAATTCTTCTTTTCAATTGCCAAGGCCTTGAACTTTCCAGAAGCATTTCCACTTCATGGTTACTTTCAATGATATAACCGTCCGCATTGCGGATGGTATCATATTGTTTAATCGGGAAATAACCGGTATCCGTAATGTAAACCAAAGATTTCTCACCTTCGATAAAACGATACCCAAAAGGCTCTGAAGCGTCATGAAACGTTGGAAAAGGCAAAACTTTAAAGTCAAATAAATCGATTGTTTCATTACCTTTCACAATCACAAATTTATCTCTGGCAATTTCACCGATATATCTTTTATCCAAGGAATTGAAAGTTCCTTCACTAAGGATAATCTTAATATCGTGATTATTGGTTAAAACCCTTAATCCAGCGATGTGATCTGCATGTTCATGAGTGATGAAGACAGCTTTCAAATTATCCAAATTCTTATCTTTCAATTTCAAGCGGTAGAGCATTTGTCTATAACTCAAGCCACAATCAATCAAAACTTTTGATTCACCAATCTCTAGATATGTGGCATTGGCCATAGATCCACTGGCAAGTACAATAGCTTTCATTCTTTATCCTTCATTTCTTCGAGTAATTTCTTTTTCTCTTCTTCAATCATTTTCTGTTTTTCTTCTTCTAATTCCGCTTGTTTCTTTAATGTTAATAATTTTACTATATTTTTGATTTCAAAGACACCAATAAGCATAAAAATTATTATCATCAAGAGGAACACAATATTTAGACTATTGACAAATAGTACTTCATAAACTGATCCAAGAACAGATGATTTTCCCATGTATTTTCCCACAATCAAATCAGGAGAAAAATTAATCTCCCAATTTTCCGAATTGAGATTATTATCTCCTTTTGTAGTGATTAGACCGGTAATCGGATCAATTCTAGAAATTCTATGAGTAATGATGACTTCTTGCTGGTCTGGTTTTCTAAAACTGATAATATCTTCTTCGTCATATTCGAAATCGCCTACATTTACAAAGATAATGTCGCCAGCCATAATTGAGTCTTCCATGGAAGGGGTTTTAACATAAAGAATTGCTCGATTGAAGACACTAGGAATCTGTTCTTTTTTTAAAGATAATCCTAAATGCACAATTAAAGCCATTGCCATGGCAACAAAAACAAATGGAAGTATATTAAATATTTTCAGCAATATTTTTTTCACATTTTACTCCTAAAAAAACGAAGTTCGTAAACTTCGTTATTTTTACATAAATCCTCTAAAAGCCAAAGTAGTTATCGGGGCCCAAATCCCCTCTTGCTCATAAGTTATTTCCAAAGTGATCGCCACCAAAATTTCTTTATCTGCGTACTCATTGGAGGCTTTAAAACCATCATAATTCAAAGACGATATCAAAGTATGAGTTATTGAGTCTTCTAGAATTACATCATAGTACCAATATCCGTCGGATTCATAGAAGAAATTAGAGTTAAGTCCAACTTCTAAATGTTCATTAGCTTGAACGTCAGTTAAAACTTTTTGAACCGGTGTTGAAAAATTGTAAGTCAATGTCTGACTATCGTATGTTGTATCAATTTTAGTATACTCTATTTTAATTCGCACATATATATCTTGATCACCAGAGTAATTCGTGATACTTACATCTTCTTGAAGCAACTCTAATTCTGGAAAAATAACGCTACCAGCGATAAATTCTCCGCCGAAATTATAAGTTATACCACTTAGATTTCCACCAAATGGATTGATTGTTCCAGTGGTATTCAATGTCCACCATGCCAGAGTGGTAACTACAAACAAAAAACTAGACGCAATCAATGCTACTAGTGATAGCGTGAAGCGCTTCTTCATATAATTACCCCCTTTCATTTACTTAACGATTTTGCATCTTTCTTGCTCTCTCGGCTTTTTCCAATAATTCCTTAGCTCGATTAATTTTCTTCTTCTTAGCCAATCTTTCTTGAGCAATTTGTTTCTTTCTTTGCAAATCAAGACGTCTTTCTTCAGCTTTTCTAGCTTCTATTTCAGCTTTTTTCTTGGCAATTCTTAGATTTAATTCTTCACGATAATTATTTAGGTGCAACATTGCCAAAGCTTTTTCTGTTTCGATATTTTTCAGATTTTCTCGTTTAACCTTTTCAATTTCCCTATATGTCTTGACTATTTCTGACTGAATATCAATCTTCTTTTGTAAGTCTTTTTCATCTTCAGGATTGAAGGTATAATTGATAAAATCTTGGAAAGCTCCATCGGCAATTTCTAATAGTTTTTGGTGAATGATTTCGATACTTTTGTCTTTAGGTATTCCTGCTTCAACCAAAGTTTCGTATCTTTGAATATTATCCTTTTTGATTTGATCAAGAAAATATTGATTTAGGGTCTCGTCCTTAAAGACATATTCACCGGAGTCAAGATATTGATCAGCCTCTATTTTTGCAATTACCTTAGGCGTTTTAACTTTTCGGTAAGTAAAAGGCTGTTCATGAGATAAGGCAAACTCTTCAATTTGATTGTTTGCGACTGTCGCATAAAGCACCATCATGGTGTTTTCTATCTGTTTGATATATTCTTCATCAAACTTGACGTTTCTTTCCAAAACGTCAGTTTCATAACCTACTCTATCAACCGTATCAAGAAATAACCATAAATCATAACATTGTGAGAATTCAATATTCTTCATGATTATATTGGTTTTCATAATCGGAGGTCTTACTGGAGCGAAATTCTGCATTTGTCTCATGAATGAAGAATTCTTGTAGTTATTGATTGTATCTCTCAATTCTTTCATTCTGTCAAACAGTTCTTGGTTTTTCTTACAGACAGCGTCGTCTTCCATATTACGTTTGATTTTCAAGGTAATGTCATAATCAATATTGGCGCTTTGATATTCGATAGTCGAATTAACTTTCAAGTAATTGATGTATTCAGTATTCATCTTATGATTGATCAAACGATAACGAATTTCCAAGAATGTATGGATTTTATCAACAAGCGTCATTAAAAAGCGATTTTCATAGGTACCCAATTCTTGTTCTGAAAAAGAAGTAAGTAATTTTGTGGGTTGAATTTCGCCTTTTTTATTGGTCTTTTTAATTAATTGTGTATTGGCAGCTAAATGTCTGATTGTACTTGAGTCAATCTTTTTAGCTCTTTCAACAGGTACGACTTCAGAAACTTTTTTTAGGGTTTCTTTGGGAGAACGCATCAATTTATCGATGATTGGAATTATTCCTTCAATATTTGATAGCCATGAATCATCAAAGATTCTTCGTTCTCTTCTTTCTTTTTGATATAATTCAATTTTAGAACTTTCTAAAAGGTTTATATACTGTTTAGCAAAATCATCAAGTTTATTAACACCTTCAAAAGTTGTATTGATCTTTTTATAATAGCGTTTAGCGGTTCCTTCTTCCATAAAAGACCTCCTAAACTAACTTTTGCAGGTTTTTAATGAAATTGACTGATTCTTCGAAGGCATTTTTGCCAAAAATCTTCTTAATTTGATTAATTAATTCTGTCAGTTCATTCTGTAAAAAGGCTAAGTTCAAACTTTCAAATTTACGTAAAACCTTATAAGCGAAGATATAATCCAAAGCATCAAGTTCAGTACCACCACAAGCAACATACACCGGAACAAACTTATAAACTTGTGTCATGATACGGTTACCAAAGGCAATTCTAAAATGCGCTTGGATATATTTATCAAGAATCTTGAAGTTATTCAAAGTTTCTTGACTCATAGGGAACTTATAGAAAGCTTCATCAAACATTTCTTGTAAGTAAGCACTTGACATATGAATAGGTTTTGTCTCTGGAGCTTGGAAGTATTCACCTTT
>JAVEWC010000132.1:0-3175 GCA_034004745.1 Candidatus Izemoplasmatales bacterium
TATTCTTGTAAACGTTGAAGGCATTATTCATTTGAAATAGTAGGTCTCTAGCGTCATAGTTAAAGAATTTGAAGCCATTTCCACGTTTGCTTGAAGTATCGAAGTTATCGACTGTATCATTGAGACCGCCAGTCTGTCTTACAATTGGAATCGTGCCATACCTCAGGGCAATCATTTGCCCAATTCCGCAAGGTTCATATCTGGAAGGCATCAAGAAAGCGTCTGCACCAGCGTAAATGTATTGCGGTTTGGTGGCATCGTATTCAAGATTCAAACTTACACGATCAGGGAATCTATTTTTTAAATTTTTCAATTGCTCCAGGTAAATTTCATTACCTGTTCCCAATATAACAAATTCAATCTGTGGGTTTTCGAGGAACTGATGCAGCGCCGGAATAATGATTTCAAAACCTTTTTGCTCAACAATTCTTGAAACCATACCAACAACAAAATAATCTTGACCGAGCGAAATGCCAAGTTTCTTTTGCATATCTTGTTTATTGACTTTTTTGGCTGTAAAAACGTTGACAAGATTGTATTTCATTGCAATTTCCAGATCGTCACGAGGATTTACTTCCTCTGACAAGCCGTTCAAGATTCCATAAAAATCCCTGAATCTCTTATTGATGATTTCCACTAGATTCTTGGAGTAATATTCATAACGCAGTTCATCTTTATAGGTCTCGGAAACAGTGGAGATTTTCGTAGCATAGTTTAAACCTATCTCCAAAAAATTGATTTTATTCAATCTAGTGTACTGCAAAGGATTTTCAATATTTAATTTTGTCAGAATATCACGGTCATGAATACCTTGATATTCAATATTGTGAATTGTCATCAAGGTTTTCACCGGAATGTTTAAGTTTTTCAGTAACAGCGGCAATAATCCGGTATGCCAATCATGAAGATGGAGGATGTCCGGAAATTCTTCAATCGCATCCAAAAAGTGGATTACTGCCAGATTGAAGAAGGCAAAACGATCGCCATCATCTTCATAGCCGTATATTTTTTCTCGATCAAAGAAATCATAAGATTCAATAAAATAATAGACCGTGTTTGTGTTCACCAATGTGTACAAATTGACTTTATAATTCTTATTGCCATAATTGATGGAATTTGAAACTTTCAGTTCCAATAAGAGATTAAATTTTTCTTTTACCTGAGGATATAGTGGTAAAATCACCTGTGATTTTTTACCCAAATCAGAAAATTCTTCCGCTAAAGAACCAACAACATCAGCCAGTCCGCCAGTTTTGATATATGGAAAACATTCGCTTGAAACTTGCAAGATTGCCAGTTTCTGGTGAGTCGTGACGATTTGCTTCTTTTCGGAAACAAAAATCTCATCTTCTTCGCCTGTGACAACAGACCCCTTTAATACTTTTGTCTCTTTATCGAAAATGGAAAATTCAACTAAAGCATCACTTTCGATAATCGATTGATTCATAATGATTGAATCCTTGATTTTTGCACCATATGCGACTTTTACTTTACGACCGATGATAGAGTTTTCTACTTCGCCTTCAATCATGGCACCAGAAGCGATTATTGAATTTTTTACAATTGCGAAATCGCCATATCTCGATGGTGCCGACATTGTTTCCTTAGAGTAAATCGGACGATTTTCCGGAAAAAGTTGGTTTCTTATTTCCGGTAATAATATCTGCATGTTAGCTTCATACAGTTCTTTGGCCGAGGTGATATTATAAGAAAATGTATTGATGACTATAGTATGTTTTTTTATTGCCGGAGCATAATCAAAAACATCTGAAAGATTTCTGAAAGCGATCTGGTCATAATTTTCGATATATTCCAAAAGTAGCTTTTTAGATAGGATATAAGTCTTTAAAACTTTCCTTACATCAGATAAGATTTCGGAGATGTCTGCGTCTTGATTCAGATGTTCCTGCAAAAAATCATAATAATTTATGTTCCAAACCATGTTGGCGGGCGTGATGATTGCATATTCTTGATTGCTGCGATAGAAGTATTCTAGATGTTCATACATTCTTTGAAAACTTATTTCATTCTCGATTGTCAATGATAAATTCTTTGGAGGCAAGATAAAGATTCCATCATGTCTGCGACTTAAATCCCAACGATCGCCGCTACCGATGTGGTCGGATAACGAACGATAATTTCCATAAGGAAAAATTGCGACATTGTTAATGCCTGAATTTTTACAATTTGAGAGTGTAAAATCGATAAGACGATATTTGCCACCAAAAGGAATTGCTCCTGGAACACGGTGACGAGTCAGTTTTTCAAAGTTTCCCCTTGATGATGCATCAACGACTACAAAGATATCATTCATTTTATTTCACCTACTTCCAGTAGGTTTTCTTGTGTAAGAAGCGTAACTTCCAAACCTTTGAAATAATAGTTGTTTGGCACAATTACGCCTTGATTTACTACAGCTTTTTTAATATAAACATTTTTACCAATTTTGACATCAGGCAAAACCACACTATCTTCAATTACGCTTGAACTTTGGACATTGACGCGATAAGCTATGGTGCTATGAATGATATTTCCTTCAATCAAACATCCATCAGCTATAACCGATGACTTTACTTGGCCGCTATTTAAAATCATATGTGGGGGTAAATTAAGGGATTTGGAAAAAACAGGCATTTGTTTTGAAGAATTCAAACCTAAAAAATGCGAATCTTCCAACAAATCCATATTCGCTTCATAAAGCGATTCAATTGTGCCGACATCTCGCCAATAATCTTCAAATTGATGGATATGAACACTACGTTCTTTCTTCAAGCAATGAGGGAGAATATCTTTGCCGAAATCAGTCAGATCTGTTTCCGATGAATTGAAAAACAAATCTTCAAGGACGGATAATGAGAAAATATAAATTCCCATTGATGCAAGATTTGAACTGGAGTTAAGCGGTTTTTCTTGAAAACCGATAACTTTTCCTCTGCCATCGCATTCGAGAATGCCAAAACGAGAGGTTTCTTTATATGGAACTTTTGTCGCCGCAATGGTCACATCCGCATCATTCTTTACATGAGTCTCAAGCATCTGGTTATAATCCATTTTATAGATGTGATCCCCTGATAGAATCAAAACGTATTCAGGCTGATGATCCTTGATGAAGCGAAAATACTGCTTGATGGCGTGAGCGGTACCTTTTTGCCATAAAACATCTTCAGCTTGGGAG
>JAVEWC010000133.1:0-3078 GCA_034004745.1 Candidatus Izemoplasmatales bacterium
TTTGGGACATAAGAATGGATTGCCATTTTATGATCTATTCGCACCGATGGGTTCAGTCAACAAGAGATTCACTATAGAGGAAGCTAATGAATACATCTTGAAGAATTTCAGGACTTTTTCCGAACCCCTCTATTTAATGGCAAAAAAAGCTTTTGAGGAAAACTGGATTGATTATACTCCAAGACCTGGAAAAAGAGGCGGAGCTTTCTGTTCCAATATCGATTCTATTAAAGAATCAAGAATCATGACAAACTTTACCGGTGCTTTTGGCGACATGATTACTCTAGCACATGAACTCGGCCATGCATACCATGGTGAGGTTATCTTCAAGGAAAGCCCGTTAAATAGCTCTTACACCATGCCTGTTGCCGAAACGGCTTCAACCTTCTGCGAAACTATCGTCAATAAAGCAGCTTTAAAAGACGCAACTGATAAGGATGAAAAAATCTTCTTGTTGGAATCGGCAATTCAAAGTTACACACAAGTAGTGATTGACATCATGTCTCGTTTTATCTTTGAAAGAGGAGTTTTTGAAGGACGGGAAAAAACCGTTTTTGATGCAAATGAATTGAGTGAATTGATGCTTTCAGCCCAAAAAGCAACTTATGGTGACGGCTTGGATCCTACTTATCTTCATCCATACATGTGGGTTTGCAAACCTCATTATTACTCCGGTGGCCTAAGCTATTACAACTACCCATATACTTTCGGTCTGTTGTTCGCCAAGGGTTTATATTCAAAATATTTGGAAAACAAGGAATTATTTGTGGCCAACTATGATAACCTTCTTAGAGCAACTGGCAAGAGTACAGTTGAAGATACTGCAAAACTGATGAATATCGATGTTACGAAAAAAGAGTTCTGGTCTAGTTCTTTGGAGTTATTAAAAGAAGACATCGAAGAATTTTTGAGATTAACGAAATAATTTCCAAGAAAACACTCTGCTTATTTGTTTATTTAAATGAAAGAAGGGGAGGATTTATAATGAAAAGATTTGTGATGACATTCGTCTTGATTTTTCTAGCTATAGTTTTTATTTCCTGTCAAGCAACCCCATCAACAACTACCGCAACTCCTACCGGTGACAATGTTGGTGCTTTTGCTTCGTATTCGCAATTGGAAAGTTATTTAAAATCGTTTTACAAGCAAAAAAGCGGTGAAAGATGGTATCTGTTCTCTAGCACTGCCGTAACAGGCGCACCAGAAATGGATGCGGCTGAAGGTTCGGTTAACTTCACTGATGGAGAAAGAGATTATTCTAAGACCAACAACCAAGTGGAAGGCGTCGAAGAAGCTGATACAATCCTTACGGACGGTTATTATATTTACATTACTTCCGGTGATAAGTTCTTTATCGTTGATGCAGAAACCTTAGAAATTAAATTTACTTACACAGATGAAGCCAATTATTGGTCAGGATTATATCTTTACAATGATAAGGTAGTCTTGATTGGCAGTTATTATCGTTATTTCTTGATTGAAGATCCAGAAGACAAAACGACTGATTCAGCACCTTCAGAAGATGGTGATGATGTAAAAGAACCATATTACTATCCTTACTACTATTACACATATGAATATGGCACTAAAGTAGTGGTTTTTGACAAGAGCGACATTGATAACGTTGAAGTCGCTCGTGAACTTGATTTTGATTCTTCATATATTACCAGTTCAAGAATGATTGACGGAACTTTATATTTAATCATGAACAACTATACAATCAGATATTATTACGAAGAAGATAATTTCATTCCTAAATATCTTGACTCGGTAAGAAGCGATGAAATGGAATTATTGCCGGCAAACCGCATTTATTTCATGCCAAATGACAGCAATGATTTTTCCTATTTACTATTGGCTTCAATTGCCGTTGACACTGAAGAAGAAGCCAATGTCAAAGCTTACTTGGGTAGCATTTACCAAGTATACATGAGCACAAACAACCTTTATGCAACAGTTTATCGTTTCAATTACGATTATGAAACCCAAACTTACGATGACAAGACATTCATTCTCAGATTTGCCATCGAAGACAATGAATTGGTTTATAAAGCTTTCGCAGAAATAGAAGGCAATCCGCTAAATCAATTCTCAATGGATGAACATGAAGGAAACTTCAGAATTGCCGTTACTGATTATGATTACACCAATCAAGGTATGGTGTTTGCGAACAATCTTATTATTCTAGACGCTACAAGTGATGATGAAATGACCTTTTTATCTTCCCTCACCGGCCTTGGAAAACCGGGTGAAAGAATTTACTCAGTCAGATTCTCCGGTGATATCGCTTATGTTGTAACCTTCGTGAATACCGATCCACTTTATAAACTGGATCTTTCCAATCCAGCTGAACCAAAGATATTGGGCGAACATTATGAAGAAGGCGTAAGCGACTATCTTCATGAAATTACTGATAATTTAATGGTTGGCGTCGGCAGACAAGCTGAAACAAATGAGTATAATCAAACCTTCTTTACTGGAGTCAAGGTAGCACTTTATGACACCAGTGACGACTTACCGGTGAACCTTGAAACTTATCTGGTTGAAGGCGAATACTCTTATACAGCTGTAACTTACAACCACAAATATTTCATGTCCTTTACGCCTGAAGATGCGAACTTTACTTATGTCGCAATTCCTGTTTCAGCATACTATAACAATTATTCTCGCTACTCTCAATCGATGTTTGTCTTCAAAGTTTACCACTCAGGTGATTTGGAAATGGTAGCGCAGTTGGAACATGAAACCGATAATTATTTTGATTCCATCGAAAAAGCGGTAATGATTGACAATTACATTTACACCTTATCATATTCGCAAATTCAAGTATTCAATATGAATGACGGATTCAATTTTGTCGACAAAGTCGTATTGAACGAAACTTACTATCAAGACTATTACTATACAGAAGAACCTGTTGCTTCAGGTGCTTTGGATTAATAAATATTGTAAAGAAATTAAGTGAGCGATTTTCGCTCACTTTTTTTGCATATCTAATGAATTTATCGGACAAATAATGTAAAATATAAGAGGTAAGGAACTCTCGAGGTGAAACAAATTGAATGAAACGATTATTAC
>JAVEWC010000134.1:0-3072 GCA_034004745.1 Candidatus Izemoplasmatales bacterium
TAAGAAGGTTATCATAGTTGGCCACAAATAATTCCTTGTTTTCCAAATATTTTGAATATAAACCCTTGGCGAACAACAGACCGAAAGTATAAGGGTAGTTGTAATAACTTAGGCCGCCGGAGTAATAATGCGGTTTGCAAACCCACATGTATGGATGAAGATAATTGGAATCCAAGCCGTCACCATAAGTCGCTTTTTGGGCTGAAAGCATCAATTCACTCAATTCATTTGCATCAAAAACGGTTTTTTCCCGTCCTTCAAAAACTCCTCTTTCAAAGATAAAACGAGACATGATGTCAATAACTACTTGTGTGTAACTTTGAATTGCCGATTCCAACAAGAAGATTTTTTCATTCTTATCAGTCGCGTCTTTTAAAGCTGCTTTATTGACGATAGTTTCGCAGAAGGTTGAGGCCGTTTCGGCAACAGGCATGGTGTAAGAGCCATTTAACGGGCTTTCCTTGAAGATAACCTCACCATGGTATGCATGGCCAAGTTCATGTGCTAAAGTAATCATGTCGCCAAAGGCTCCGGTAAAGTTTGTCATGATTCTTGATTCTTTAATGGAATCGATATTGGAACAGAAGGCTCCGCCTCTTTTTCCAGGTCTTGGAGTATAATCAATCCAGTTTTCCTCAAAAGCTTTTTTTGCCATTAAATAGAGGGGTTCGGAAAAAGTTCTGAAATTCTTCAAGATGTATTCATTCGCTTCCGCAATCGTGAATCTCTTGTTGACTGAACCCATCGGTGCGAATAGATCATAAAATGGCAATCCATTCTTATGTCCCAAAAGTTCTGCCTTGCGTTTCAAATAACTCCTGAATATTCCATAATAATCCTTGACTGCTTCTTGCATCGCATTCAATGTCGCTTCGGAAATACGGCTGTTGAATAACGCTTGATCCAAAGGACTCTTGAAACCTCTGGCTGAAGATAAAGTATTGACTTCACCCTTGATGGAGTTCAAGGCAGCGGCTACTGCTTTGTCAATCTTCTTGTAAGCTTTCAACTCTGCTTCATAAGCATTTTTTCTTACTGATGGTGAAGCATCATCAGCTAAGTTTCTCACCTCAGAGAGCGTGATGATTTTTGATTCATATTCAACTTCGAGTGTTGAGGTGAGAAGCGACTGTAAAGTTCCCCAAGCACTTGACCCGGTTTGTCTTAATTTAGCGACCATCATCTCCAAATCATCGCTTAACATATGTGATGCTTTCGCTTTGATTTCTTGAAGATAAAAAGCATGATCTTTCAAGAATGCATTGTTTTCAATGTCATTTTCCAAGAAAGGATAATTAGCCAGCCACTTGTTGAAAACGGTGTTTACTTTGGTTAATTCCGTCATCTTTCTTCTTAAAATGCTGGTCATTTTTACAGCCTGTGGATTTGTGCTTTCCACTGATTCCGTAAGTCCTGCAAAACTATAGACTCTGCCAATCAAATGATCAAACTCAATTTCATAATTCATGAATCGAAGTAATTTGTTAAGTTTGTCATCATAATTATTCAACTCTTCGATTTGACCGTTGATTTCTTGAATCATTAGATCAATTTTTGTTAAATCCTCTTGATATTTAGGATCGTCAAATCCTAAATACAATTTGTCTAAACTCCACTTTTTCATTTTAATCCTCCTGATTTATTGTAGTCTTCTATGGTCATGCAATAAATTTTACTTCTTTTTATCCCGTAGTCTCTGCTTTCATAATCATAGTCATTAAGATAATGAAAGTTGAACTTGTTTATCAATTTTTTTGATCGATCATTTTCCAGGAAATGACCCACATATATTTTATCGATGTTCAATTCCTTGAAGGCATAATCGAGAACTGCCTTTACAGCTTCAAACATATACCCTTTGCCTTCATAAAAAGTGGAAAGCACATACCCCAACTCATATACTTCACCATATTCACCCAACTTAGTTTGATGTAATCCGACTGAACCGATTACTTTATTTTCGCTTTTCAAGCACAGGGCATAAACATCATTGCCGGCTATAAAATGGTTTAGTATTTTTTGTGAATGTTCAAGACTTGGGTGTGGCATCCAACCAGCTTTGGGGCCGACCGTATCCAATTTCCCATAAGCATACAAGTCTTCCAAATCCCCATTGACGAATTTTCTTAAAATCAATCTATCCGTTTCAATTGTTTTCACTTTTGAATATCTCACCCACACTGAACCCCTTGTCGATAATGTTCAGCGGCTTTCTTTCATTGATTTCTACTGTGATGGTTTCCTTTATTGCGATTTTCAAGAATTTTTGATAATCGAAAGCTTTTTCGAAAATTTCTGCTCTTTCACTGGTTGGTTTGATTACCGGCCGTTTGGGAACATAAACCGTACAACAATCGGAAAAAGGTCGACTGGAAATAGGATAAGTTTTTATCTTCTTGGCAATTTTTATGATATCGCTTTTGTCCATTGTCGATAGTGGTCGGATAACCAAAGAGCTAACGACTGCTTGAACCGTAATCAAACTTTCCAAGGTTTGTGAAGCTACCTGCCCGATTGAATCTCCGGTGACGATTGCCTTACAACTGTTCTTTTTTGCCAAGATTTCTGCCAATCGATACATCATTCTTCTCATGATGGTTATGATGTAACTCTCTGGAACCTCCTTTAAAATCATCTCATGAATTTCTCTGAAAGGAACCAAGTGCAATTTAATCTTGGAGCTTGGAGCGTAGCGCGATAACACAGTTACCAAATCAATCACTTTCTGAACCGATTCTACCGGTGTGAGTGGTGAACTTTCAAAATGTACACATTCGATTTCAAGACCAGTATTCATCGTTAAATATCCAGCGACCGGTGAATCGATACCGCCGCTTACAAGCAGCATTGCCCTTCCACCGGTTGAAGTTGGAAAACCGCCCATTCCCGGTATTTTTTTTGTATAGATATAAGTACCGTCCAAGCGGGTTTCAATATTAAGTGTTGTTTCGGGATGCTTGACATCAACGACAAGATTCTCAACTGCCCGCAAAACTTTTTTTGAAACCAAATTCGATATTTCAAAGGATTTGAGGCTTATCGATTTATCGGCTCTTTTGGTTTCAACTTTAA